>JAEXUU010000330.1 GCA_023452965.1 Pseudomonadota bacterium
GTTCCCTGGCATTGTGCGAGCGCAGGGGACGTGGCCCAACCGACCGGTCCGCATCCTGACGCCCTTCGCGGCCGGCGGGGCGGCGGATGCGTTGGCGCGCATCCTGGCCGAGCAGTTCCAGAGCGCCAGCGGGCAGCCGCTCGTCGTCGAGAACAAGCCCGGCGCCGGCGGCACGCTGGCCGCGGCAGAGATCGCACGCAGCACACCGGACGGGCACGCCCTGCTGCTCGGCGATATCGGGGCGAATGCGGTTGCCCAGTCGCTGTTCGTCAGCCTGCCCTACAATGTCGAGAGCAGTTTCAGGCATGTGATCCATCTGGCGAATCTGCCGATGGTGATGATCGGCCACCCAAGCGTGGCGGACGGCACAGTGAAGGGCGTCATCGCCCTCGCCAAGGCGAAGCCGGGCGCGTTGAACTACGCCTCGGCCGGCCCCGGCGGGGCGTCGCACCTGATGATGGAGCTGTTCAAGCGCTCTGCAGGGGTGGAGATCGTCCATGTTCCTTATCGAGGCGGCAGCCCGGTGCTGCAGGCGACGATGACGAACGAGGTGCAACTCGCGATCTCGACCATTTCGACCTCGCGCAGCTTCATCGAAGCGAATTCGGTGAGGGCGATCGGGGTCGGCAGCGCCGAGCCGGTGAAGGCGCTGCCGGAGGTGAAGCCGATCAGCGCCGACGTGCCGGGCTTCGAGGCCCTGACCTGGCACGGCATCCATGTCGCGGCGGAGACCCCGCCCGAAATCGTGGTGCAGATCAATTCGCTCTTCAACAAGCTCATCGCTCTGCCGGAGGTGCAGCGACGGTTCGCGGTCCAGACCGCCGAGCCTGTCGGCGGGACGCCGGCCGACTATGCCGCCTTCGTTGCCCGCGAAACCGCGAAATGGGGCGAGGTCGTCCGCAACGCGAAGATCAAGCCGGCCTGAGCCGTGTTGCGGCGGGGCGCCGAAGCGCCTCGCCGGTCCCCGTACCTGACTTGAATGTTCCGCGAGCCCTGGCCCGGTTTCGCGATCACGGAAGCATGCCCCGATCGCGGCCTGCCGGGCTCTGATCGACGCGAAGATCGCGGGGACCAGCCCCTCTGAAAAGGGCCGCGAGAGGCCCCGATGCTGCGCCGCCCCTGATCCTGCCGCGGACCGCCGCGGCGGTCTCGCCCTGTCGCCAAGCCATCCCTGCTCACGTCATCGAGCCCCACCGACGCATCTCGATGGTGGTCTGCGGCAGCCGCAGCAAGGCAGGCGCCGAGAAATGCCTCGCCGGCAGCTTGACAGCATCAAAAGTTGCTGTTTCATTGAATAGAAATAAATTCTACTCAGTAGAAGTTAGGGAAACGCTCAATGCTGAACCGCACGCCGCCCGCCGCGCCTGTTGCCTATGAGATGCTGATCGGGGGGCAGTGGGTGTCCGCTGCGTCTGGCGCTCGCATGGACAGCGTCGATCCGTATCTCGGGACGGTGTGGGCAAGCGTCCCCGACGCTGGCGAGACCGACGTCGCGGCGGCCGTCGGTGCGGCGCGCGAGGCCTTCGACAACGGGGCGTGGGGACGGGCGACGGCGCGTGAGCGGGCTGTCATGCTGCGCCGGCTCGCCGATCTGATCGCCCGCGATGCCGAGCGTCTTGCGGTCATCGAGAGCCGCGACAACGGCAAGCTCGTGCGGGAGATGACCGCGCAGTGGCGTTACCTGCCGGAGTGGTTTCATTACTTCGCCGGTGCCGCCGAGCGGATCGAGGGCGCGACGCTCCAGTCCGACCGGCCGAACTTCGCGGCCTTTACCCGCAAGGAGGCAGTCGGGGTCGTCGCCGCGATCACGCCCTGGAATTCGCCGGGCCTGCTCCTCGCCTGGAAGCTTGCGCCGGCCCTTGCCGCCGGCTGCACCTTCGTCGTCAAGCCGTCCGAATACACGCCGGTCTCGGCGCTGGAGCTCGGCAAGCTGTTCGACGAGGCGGGTTTCCCGGCCGGCGTGTTCAACGTCGTCACTGGCGGCCCCGAGGCTGGCCGCGCTCTGGTCGGCGATCCCCGTGTCGACAAGATCGCCTTCACTGGCTCGACAGATGTCGGCAAGGCGATCGCCAAGGCGGCGGCCGACAACCTGACCGGCGTCCTGCTCGAACTCGGCGGCAAGTCGCCGAACATCGTCTTCGCCGATTGCGATCCTGCCGCCGCCTCCAACGGCATCGTCGCCGGCATCTTCGCCGCGTCGGGGCAGAGCTGCATGGCCGGTTCGCGTCTCGTCATCCAGCGTTCGATCATGGACGAGGTGCTCGGGCGCGTGATCGAGCGCGCCAAGGCGATCAGGATGGGCGACCCGACCCTGCCGGAAACGGAAATGGGCCCGGTCGCGACGCCGCAACAGCACCGGAAGATCCTGGGCATGATCGAGCAGGCGGTCGCCGAGGGAGCCAGGCTCGCCTGCGGCGGTGGCTCTGGCGAGGCGGGCGGCCTGTTCGTGCAGCCCACCATCCTGGTCGATGTCAGCCCGCAGATGACGATCGCGCAGGAGGAGGTGTTCGGGCCGGTGCTCTGCGTGTTGCCGTTCGACACCGAGGAGGAGGCGGTCGCGCTCGCCAATGACAGCCGCTTCGGTCTGGCGGCCGGCGTCTGGACGCTGAATGTCCAGCGGGCGCATCGCATGGCGGCCCGGCTGCGGGCCGGCACGGTCTGGATCAACGCGTACCGGGTCGTCGCCTACAACGCGCCCTTCGGTGGCTACAAGCAGTCCGGAGCCGGGCGCGAGAACGGGCTGCACGCGGTAGACGAGTATCTCGAAACCAAGACCGTCTGGATCGAGCTTTCGGGCGCGACCCGCGATCCCTTCACCATCGGCTGAGGGGGAGAGCATGACCGCACCTCCCGCCGCAGCGGCCGCGCCGCTGCTCGCCATCACCGATCTCTCGGTCACCTATGCCGGCTCGATCGCCGCCCTGAGGGGGATCAGCCTGCAGGTTCCGCGCAGCGGCATCGTCGCGCTGCTCGGCGCCAATGGTGCCGGAAAGACTACGACCCTGCGGGCCGTTTCCGGCCTGCTCGGCTGGCATCGCGGCCGGATCGGCGGCGGTGATGTCCGCTTCGACGGCTACAGCATCGCGGCGCTGGGCGGCGCGGCGCTGGTGCGGCGCGGGATCGCGCAGGTCATGGAAGGACGGCGCATCTTCGCCGAGCTCTCCGTCGAGGAGAACCTACGGCTGGGCGCCTTCACCCGCCATGACGTGGCCGGTGTCCGCCGTACGCTTGAGGAGGTTCTCGAGCAGTTCCCGATCCTGCGCGAGCGCTACACGCAGGCGGCGGGCTACCTCTCCGGCGGCCAGCAGCAGATGCTGGCGATCGGCCGTGCCCTGATGGCGGGGCCGAAGCTGCTGCTTCTCGACGAGCCGTCGCTCGGGCTGGCCCCGATCATCGTGCAGCAGATCCGCGAGGTCATCCGTCGTATCGCCGACAACGGTGTCGCAGTCATGCTGGTCGAGCAGAACGCCGACATGGCGCTGTCGCTCGCCGACCACGGCTACATCCTCGAGAACGGCCGAATCGCGCTCGAAGGCACCGGCGCCGCCCTGAAGGCCGATCCTGCGATCCGGGAGCTCTATCTCGGCATCGTCGGCGCCAGCGATGGCGAGCTCGCGGCGGCCGCGGGAGGTGCCCGATGAGCCCGCTGCTCTGCGTTCGCGACATCCATCTCAGCTTCGGCGGCGTGAGGGCGCTGAACGGGATTTCCTTCGATATCCAGCCCGGAGAGATCTTCTCGATCATCGGACCCAACGGCGCTGGCAAGACCACGATCTTCAACTGCCTGAGCTGCCTCTACCGTCCCGACAGCGGCTCGATCCGGCTGGAGGGGAAGGAACTCGTCGGCCGGCCGCCCAAGGACCTCGCGGCGCTGAAGATCGCGCGGACCTTCCAGAATCTCGGCCTGTTCGAGCAGCTGAGCGTGATGGAGAACGTGCTGCTCGGCCGCCATCACCTGATGGCGACCTCGACGCTCGGCAACGCGTTGCGGCTGGGCTCGACCCGGCGGGAGGAAGCGGAGCATCGCGCCCGCGCCGAAGACATCCTCGGCCTGTTCGATCTGCGCAAGCTGGCGGGCACTGCCATCGGCGTTCTGCCCTATGGCGTGCGCAAGCTCGTCGAGATCGCCCGCGGCCTGGCGATGGAACCGAAGCTGCTCCTCCTCGACGAGCCGGTCGCCGGCATGAACCACGAAGAGACCGCTGGGATCATCGAGGCGATCCTGCGGGTACGCGATCGCTACGGCACCGGCATGGCGCTGGTCGAGCACGACATGCGGATGGTCATGGCGATCTCGGATCGCGTCATGGCGATCGACTTCGGCCAGCACCTGGCCACCGGCATGCCTGCCGAGGTCCAGAACGATCCACGCGTCATCGAAGCCTATCTGGGGAGGGCCGCATGAGCGAGCTCGTGCAACTCGTCATCGGCGGCCTGTCGCTGGGCGCGCTCTATGCGCTGCTCGCGCTCGGTTTCGTCGTCGTCTACAAGTCGACCGGCGTCCTGAACTTCGCCCAGGGCGGGCTCGTCCTCTGCGGCGCCTATTTCTGCTATGCGCTGGGCGCGCGCTGGGGTCTGCCGTTTCCCCTCGCCATGCTGCTTGCCGTGCTGGGCACCGCATTCGTCGCGGTGGTGGCCGAGCGCTTCGTCATGCGTCGCCTGATCGGCAAGCCGGTCTTCGCGGTGATCATGGTGACCTGGGGGCTGCTGATCGTGATCGAGCAGTTCCCGGCCTCGGTCTGGGGCTATGACCTGCTGCCGCTGGGTGACCCGTGGGCCATGAACATGGCGGGCGTCGGCAATATCCAGATCCTGACCGTCGATCTCTGGACGCTCGGCATCAGCGCCGTGGTGATGGCGGCCGTCTACGTCTTCTTCCGCTATTCGCGTTACGGCCTCGCCATGCGCGCTTCCGCCTTCGATCAGGAAGCGGCGATGGCACAGGGTGTCTCTCCGGCCCTGGTCTTCGCGCTGGCCTGGGCGATTGCCGGCGTCATTGCCGCACTCGCCGGCATCATGCTCTCCGGTGGGGTGAGGGGGCTCAGCCCCGAGCTCTCGCTCGTCGCCTTGCGGGCGTTCCCCGCGATCATCCTGGGCGGCATCGACTCGCCGGTCGGCGCCGTGGTCGGCGGCCTCGCCATCGGCGTCGCCGAGGTGCTGACGGCGAGCTACGTCGCCCAGCACGCGCCCTGGCTCGGTCAGAACTTCCATCTCGTGATGCCCTACGTGCTGATGACGGCGTTCCTGCTCGTGCGCCCCTACGGCATGTTCGGCACGCAGGCGGTGCGGAGGGGATGATGCACGCCCGCACCGATCTCCGTCCGATGGACTCTCTCGCCATGCCGGCGGCTCGCCCGCCGGCCAGCATTCGGCCCGCGACGCTTTTCGCCAGCCTCGCCGCGATCGCCGTCCTGCCCTTCGTCGTGCCGGATTTCTGGCTCTCGATCCTCAATTATGCGGGGATCGCGGCGGTCGGCGCCATCGGGCTCAACCTGCTCACCGGCAGCACCGGCCAGGTCTCGCTCGGCCAGCCCTTCTTCATGGGTGTCGGCTGCTATGTCGCCGCCTATGTCGGGCAGGATCTCGGCCTGCCGCTGCCGCTCTGGCTCGCGGCGGCGGTGCTGGCCGGCGGCCTGATGGGTGCGCTTGTCGGGCCGGCGGCGCTGCGGCTGCGCGGGCATTATCTCGTCATCGTCACGCTCGGCCTCGTGCTCGTCGGCCTGCATCTCTGGCAGAACCTGCCGGTGCTGACGGGCGGCGCCAACGGCCGCAGCATCACGCTGGCCGCGACGCTCGGCCCGCTCGATTTTTCGGCCCTGTCGCTGGGCGGCGCCGCGCTCGCCCGCAACCAGGGCTGGTTCATCCTGATCTGGCTGTGCGCGCTCCTCGCCGCCGTGCTGGCGCTCAACCTGCTCAACTCCCGCGCGGGGCGCGCCTTCATGGCGATCCGCGACCGCGAGATGACGGCGTCGGTGATCGGCATCAGTGTCTCACGCACCAAGATCGTCGCCTTCGTGATCTCCAGCATGTTCGCCGCGGCGGGCGGAGCGCTCTATGGCGGCTATGTCCGCTATGCCGCGCCGGTCGAATGGGACCTGCTGCTCGGCGTCCAGTACCTCGCCATGATCGTGGTCGGCGGCACAGGCTCGGTGCTTGGCTCGGTCCTGGGCGCGCTGTTCATCACCTTGCTGCCGCAGGTCGTGAAGCTCGCCAGCCCGATCCTGCCCTTCGTCTCGATCACGCCCGGCGATGGCGGGGTGATCAGCCTCTTCGCGCTCAATCAGATCCTCTTCGGCTCCTTCATCATCGGCTTCCTGATGTTCGAGCCGCGCGGGATCGCCGGACTTCTCGGCCGCATCGCCGGCCGCTTCGACCAAGCAAAAAAGAACTGAGGGAGGACAACATGATCTGGAAGACAGCTTTCGCGGCCGCCGTCGCGACCATGATGGCGGGGTTGCCGGCAGCCGCGCAAAGCGAGCCGAAGCCGGTGCCCGGCTTCGACGGCAAGACCATCCGCCTCGGCGTGATCCAGCCGCTCACCGGACCGGCCGCCGTGCTCGGTCAGCCGGTCGTCGCCGGCGTCCGGACCTGGTTCGAGGCGATCAACCGCGAGAAGGGCGGCCTGGGCGGCAAGTACAAGGTCGAACTCGTCATCGAGGACCACCAGAACCTGCAGCCGGCGACGGTCCAGGCCTACAACAAGATCAAGAACGACGTCGTGATGATCGCGCAGCTCTTCGGCACGCATACGACACTCGCCGTCCTGCCC
>JAEXUU010000333.1 GCA_023452965.1 Pseudomonadota bacterium
CCGAGTTCATGGATTCCGGGCTCGGGCCTTCGGCCCGCCCCGGAAAGACAGCGTGGTTCGTCACCCGCCGATGTTGAACGCCGCCAGCGCCGCCATGTTGACGATGTCGGAATCCTTGGCGCCGAGCGGCACGATCTGCACCGGCTTGTCGAGGCCGACGATCAGCGGGCCGATCACGGTCGAACCGCCGAGCTCCTGCAGCATCTTGGTCGAGATCGAGGCCGAGTGGAACGCGGGCATGACCAGGACGTTGGCCGGGCCGGTCAGGCGGCAGAACGGGTACTGCGCCATCAGATCGCGGTTCAGCGCGACATCGGCCGCCATCTCGCCGTCATACTCGAAATCGACGCGCTGATTGTCGAGGATCGCGACCGCCTCGCGCACCTTCGCCGAGCGCTCGCCCGGCGGGTGGCCGAAGGAGGAGAAGGCGAGCATCGCGACCTTCGGCTCGTAGCCGAGGCGCCGCGCCACGCCGGCGGCCGCGATCGCGATCTCGGAGAGCTCGCGGGCCGTCGGCATCTCGTGGATCGCCGTGTCGGCGACGAGCACGGTGCGCCCCCGCGCGACCACCACTGAGACGCCGATGACGCGATGGCCCGGCTTCTCGTCGATGACGCGGCGGACTTCCTCGAGCGCGATCGAGTAGTTGCGGGTGACGCCCGTCACCATTGCGTCGGCATCGCCGAGCGCCACCATCGCCGCGGCGAAATGGTTGCGGTCCTGGTTGATCAGGCGCTGGCAGTCGCGGAACAGGTAACCCTGCCGCTGCAGCCGCTCGTAGAGATACTGCGCATAGGCGCTGTTGCGGTGCGACAGCCTGGCGTTCTGGATCTCGATGCCCTTGGCCTCGAGATCGACGCCGAGGAAGGTCGCGGCCTCGCTGATCCGCTCCTCGCGGCCGACCAGGATCGCCTTGCCGAGCCCCTGGTTGACGAAGGAGGCGGCGGCGCGGATCACCTGCTCCTCCTCGCCCTCGGCGAAGACGACGCGCTTCGGATAGCGGCGCACGCGCTCGATGATGCGGTTGAGCGTGCCGGCGACCGGATCGCGCCGCGCCGAGAGCTGCGCCTTGTAGGCGGCGGTGTCGACGATCGGTTTGCCGGCGACGCCGGTATCCATCGCCGCCTTGGCGACGGCCATCGGCACGACATGGATCAGCCGCGGATCGAACGGCACGGGGATGATGTATTCCTTGCCGTAGCGCGGGCGCGCGCCCTGATAGGCGGCGGCGACCTCGTCCGGCACGTCCTCGCGTGCGAGGTATGCGAGCGCCTCGGCCGCTGCGATCTTCATCTCCATGTTGATCGTGGTCGCGCGCACGTCGAGCGCGCCGCGGAAGATGAAGGGGAAGCCCAGCACATTGTTGACCTGGTTCGGATAATCCGAGCGCCCGGTCGCCATGATCGCGTCGTCGCGCACCGCCGCGACCTCTTCCGGGGTGATCTCCGGGTCGGGATTGGCCATCGCGAAGATGATCGGGTTCTCGGCCATGGAGGCGACCATCTCGGGGGTCACCGAGCCCTTCTGGGAGAGGCCGAAGAACGCGTCGGCGCCCTCCATGGCCTGCGCCAGGGTACGCCGATCGGTCACGGCCGCATGGGCCGATTTCCACTGGTTCATGCCCTCGGTGCGGCCCTGGTAGATCACGCCCTTGGTGTCGCAGAGGATGACGTTGTCGGGCTTGAAGCCCATCGCCTTCAAAAGCTCGATGCAGGCGATGGCGGCGGCGCCGGCGCCGTTGATGACGAGCTTCGTCGTCTTGACGTCGCGCCCCGTCAGGTCGAGCGCGTTGATCAGGCCGGCGGCGGCGATGATCGCGGTGCCGTGCTGGTCGTCATGGAAGACCGGGATGTCCATCAGCTCGCGCAGGCGCTGCTCGATGATGAAGCATTCCGGCGCCTTGATGTCCTCGAGATTGATGCCGCCGAAGGAGGGGCCGAGATAGCGCACCGCCTCGATGAACTTGTCTGCATCCTCGGTGTCGACCTCGAGGTCGATCGAATCGACGTCGGCGAAGCGCTTGAACAGGATCGACTTGCCTTCCATCACCGGCTTGGAGGCGAGCGCGCCGAGATTGCCCAGGCCGAGAATGGCGGTGCCGTTCGAGATCACCGCGACGAGGTTGGCGCGGGCGGTGTAGTCATAGGCGCGGCTGGGGTCCTCGGCGATGGCGAGGACGGGGACGGCGACGCCGGGCGAGTAGGCCAGCGAGAGGTCGCGTTGCGTCGCCATCGGCACGGTCGGAACGATCTCGAGCTTGCCCGGCCGGCCGTCCGAGTGGAACAGCAGAGCTTCCTGGTCGGTGAAGGTCGGGCGGGTGCGCTTGATCGGTGGTCGGTCGTTCATGCGTTTGTTCTTTTTCACAGACGTTTCCTCGGGGGGAAACGACCATAGGGCAGCGCCCGCCCGCTCCACAAGGCGCGATTGCCGACCATGGCTCTTGCCTGAACGGAGAAGGTCGCCGCCTCGCCGAAGCGTTCAGAGGCGGCCGCGCACCCGGGCGACGAAATCGCCGACATAGCGGTCGAGCTCGACCGATTGCTCGCTGACCCGCCGCGCCGCATCGACCACCCGCGAGGCGGTTTCGCCGGTCGAGCGCGCCTCGTCGCCGAGCGCCGCGACATTGCCGGTCACCGTCGTCGTCGAGCCGGCGACGGCCTGCGCGTCGGCGGCGATGCCGGAGGCGATCGTGCCTTGCGTGTTGACGACCCGTGCGATCGCCCCCGAGGTGGTTTCGATCGTGCCCATCGTCGCTTCGATCTGCCCGACGGCCTCGGCTGCGGTCGCGGCGGCGGCACGGATCTCCTGTAGTGTCGCGGCGATGTCGCGGGTCGCCTTCTGGGTCTGTTCGGCAAGGTTCTTGACCTCGCCGGCGACCACCGCGAAGCCGCGCCCGGCGGTGCCGGCCCGCGCCGCCTCGATGGTGGCGTTCAGCGCCAGCAGGTTGGTGCGCGCCGCGATGTCCTCGATGAAGTCGAGCACGGCGCCAACCTGGTCGGCGGCGAGGGCGAGGCCATTGACGTCGCGCCGGGTCGAGCGGACATGGCTCGCCGCCTCCTGCGCCGTCTCGGCTGCCAGCCCGGTCTGCCGGGTGAGCTCGCGGATCGAAGCGTCGATCTCCTCCGCCGCCAGCGCGACGCTGCCGACACGGTGCGAGGCGAGCTGCGCCTGCTGGGTGACGTCGACCGCCCGCTGGGTGGTATGGTCGGCATTCGCTGCCATCTGCCTTGCCGCCTCGTGCATGTCGCGGGCCGATTCGCCGACCTGACGCAGGGCCTTGCCGACGGTGACTTCGAGATTGGCCGCCAGTTCCTCAAGCGCCGAGCGGCGCAGATTCTCGACCTCGTCGCGCCGGGTCTCCAGCGTCTTCTCGGGGGTGATGTCGAGTAGGATGCCGTCCCAGATCACCGTGCCGTCGGGAAGGCGGCGGCACGATGCCTCACTGCGCAGCCAGATGATCGCGCCGTCGACGCCCGCATAGCGCGCCTCGAAGCGCCAGAGATCGCCATAGCCTTCCGGGTTCATACGCGCCGTCTCGAAGCGCGCCCGGTCCTCGGGCAGCATCTTGCCGAGCCAGGTTTCCGGATCGCGCTCGACCTCCTCCTTGGTGATCCCAAGCAGCCGGTCGATGGCGAAGGAGGCGAAATGATAGCTCAGCGAGCCATCGGGGTGGACGATGCGCTGGTAGAGCGTGCCGGGCGCCCGCTGGATCAGGGAGCGCAGCCGGTAGGCGTTCTCGCGGCGCTCGCGGTCATTGTGCACGACGAGCCCGACCAGGATCGTGCCGATCGTGTTGACCAGGATGATCATCGGGACGGCCTTGCGCAGGAAGCGCTCGGCGACCGCCGGGTCCGGCATGAACAGCACCGAGAGCAGAAGGCACAGCGCTCCGATCCCGCTCAGCACCACGAAGTCGCCTAGCCCGAAGGAGCGGCGCTGTCGGTAAAGCCATGCCGCATAGGCGACGCCGGCGAGGGCGTTGAGGAAGATTCCGGCAAGGCCGGTCGCCATGCCGGCGCCGCCCTGGCTGTAGCGCAGTGCCGCGAGTGGCAGAGCTGTCAGCACGGCAGAAATCGGCCCGCCGATCGGCCCGGCGAGGATGGCGAGCGTGTTGCGGGAATCGACGACGACGCCGGCTTCCACCACGAAGGGGAAGGCCATGCTGCACAGCGCGGCGGCCGCGAACAGGGCGCCGATCGTGACCTGGCGCAGGATCGGTCGCTGGTCGAGCCAGGGCGCGACGACCGTCACCACCAGTGCGGCGAGCAGCAGGAAGGAAAGGCTCTCGACGAGGTTGATCAGGAGCGACATGGGGGCCTTTGGCCGAAAATGGCCCGGTCAGCCTGCTTTCAATTGTTGAAAGTCTCCCTAACGGATGGCCTTGGCGGCGCGATTTGATAGCGTGCCGGCGCGATGCACAGCACCTCTCCCCGCGACACCAAGAGCCCCCCTGCCGCCGCCGGCGCGAGCGCCGATCCCGGTCGCGTCACGCCGATGATGGCGCAGTACGTCGAGATCAAGACCGCCAATCCGGACAGCCTGCTGTTCTACCGGATGGGCGATTTCTACGAATTGTTCTTCGAGGACGCCGAGATCGCCTCGCGCACCCTCGGCATCGTCCTGACCAAGCGCGGCAAGCATCTCGGCGAGGACATCGCGATGTGCGGCGTCCCGGTCGACCGGGCCGACGACTATCTCCAGCGCCTGATCGCCGCCGGCCCCCGCGTCGCCGTCTGCGAGCAGACCGAGGATCCGGCCGAGGCCAAGAAGCGCGGCGCCAAATCGGTGGTGAAGCGCGATGTCGTCCGCCTCGTCACGCCCGGTACCATAACCGAGGAGCGCCTGCTCGAGCCCGGCCGCGCCAGCCTGCTCGTCGCCGTGGCGCGGCGCCGCCTCAGCGATGTCAGCTATGCCTATGGCATCGCCGCCGTCGACATCTCGACCGGCCGTTTCAGCGTGCTGGAAACCGATGCGCGTGGCCTCTCGGTGGAGCTGGCGCGGCTGGAGCCGCGCGAGATCGTCTGCCCGGACGCGATCCATGAGGATCCGGAGCTCAAGGAGGTCTGGCGCGATACGCCTGCAGCGGTGACGCCGCTGGCCCGCGAGGGGCTCGATCCGGCTTCCGGCGAAAGGCGGCTCAAGGAGTTCTTCGGCGTCGCGACGCTCGATGCCTTCGGCGCCTTCAGCCGCGCCGAGATCGCCGCCGCCGCGGCGGCGCTCGCCTATGTCGAGCGCACCCAGTTCGGCGCCCGTCCGCCGCTCTCGCCGCCGCGGCGCGAGGGCGAGAGCGCGGCCATGCTGATCGACGCGGCGACGCGGACCAATCTCGAACTGACGCGCACCTTGTCCGGCGAGCGCGCCGGCAGCCTGCTCGCCACCATCGACCGGACGCAGACGCCGGGCGGTAGCCGGCTCCTGGCCGAGCGCCTCGCCGGGCCGCTCACCGATCCCCTGGAAATCGCGGGCCGGCACGATGCCGTAGCCGCCCTCGTCGAGGCCCCCGGGCTGCGCGAGGATCTGCGCCGCGATCTCGCGCGG
>JAEXUU010000339.1 GCA_023452965.1 Pseudomonadota bacterium
TCTTTAGGCTGCATCAGTCTCGTTTCCCCCGCCGGGCATGGCGCCGCGCTCCGCAAGCACCGGATTCCCGGTCGATTTTTCCGTTCGCGGAAGAGTAGGCGATCATCCGACGAAGGCAACCCGTACGATATGCGAGCCCTGCGGACCTTTTTTTAACGCAGGCCGGGTAGCCGAACGCCCTAGCTTCTGCTGTATCGCTGCACGCCCTTGAAGGAGACCGGCCGGTGACCGCGCAACTCGACCTATGGATTCAGGCTCTCGTCGAGTTCATGCGGACTAACCAGCAATGGGCGCTGCCGATCGTCTTCTTCGTCGCCTTCGCCGAATGCGTCGCGATCCTGTCCTGGCTGGTGCCGGCCACGGTCTTCTTCACCGCCTTCGGTGCGATTGCCGGCGCGTCGGGCTTGAATCTCGTCCCGCTCTCGATCGCTGCCTCGCTTGGCGCAGCTTTCGGCTTCTGGCTGTCCTATTGGGCCGGCCTCGTGCTCGGCCCGCGCGTCGACGACTACTGGCCGCTGCGCGACAATCCGGACCTGCTGCGCAGGGGCCACGACTTCTTCGAGAAATGGGGTTTCCTTGGCATCATTGTTGGCCACTTCTTCGGGCCGATCCGGGCGGTGATCGCACTGGTCGCCGGCATCGTGAAGATGCCGTTCTGGGCCTTCCAGCTCGCGAACTTCGGCGCCTCGTTCGCCTGGGGCTTCGGTCTGATCTATGGTGCCGGCCAGGCGACCGAAATGATGATGAAGTTCACCGGCAAATAGGCGCAGCGCTCCCGGTTTGGGGCAGCTCCGAAACACAACGCCAGCTGAACGGAGGTCTCAGATCGCGTTCAGGCTCGCGAGCCGAAAGTCCTGCCATCGCGTCGAGACCGGGCCCGCCCGGTCCGCAACCGACGCGGCGGCACGGACGGCCCGGCATCCGCGCAGCTCAGCTCCTCCGGGCAGGACTTAACAGGAGTCCACGCCATGACCATGTCCCGTTTCGCCATCGGCCTCGCCGCGCTTGCCCTCGCAGCCGGCCCGGCCTTCGCGCAGACTGCGACCCAACCTGCGACCCCGGCCAAGCCGGCAGCACCGGCGACGACGCCCGCCATGCCGGCCGCTCCCACCGCAAAACCCGCAGCCCCCGCCGCGACGCAGGCCCAGGCCAAGAAGGTCAACATCAACACCGCCAGCGCCAGCGAGCTCGACACGCTCAAGGGCATCGGCGAGGCCCGCTCCAAGAAGATCATCGAGGAGCGCGCCAAGGCGAAGTTCAAGAATTTCGACGACCTGGTGAAGCGCAATGTCCTGCCGGCCAATGTCGAGGCCGACATCAAGGACAAGATCACCTTCTGATCTTGCGCCTGGAAGCCGGCCGCGCCTGCGGCCGGCTTCCTTTCTTTGCTGCGGCTATCGCTCCCGGACGCGAGCCGGGATCTCCGACGATTTCTCGTCGAGCTTTCGACCGCAGGCTGCGGACGTGCAACTTGCAACCGGGCGCCCCTTAGGCAGCGCTCATTCAACCGCCCTGAGAAAGACCACCCGGCCGCTTGTCACATTGCCTGGCTCTCTAGCCGCCTGCTCGAACCGGGGCGGCGCGTCGGAACTCTGGCTGCGCAGGGCCTCGTCCAGGCTTTCTCCGCCCGCCAGGCCACGCCGTTCCTCGCAACGCATGGCGATGATCCCGGTCGGGTCACCGAAGAATGGGGCGGCGATTCTATCGCGCTCGCTGCAATCGCGCAGGCCGAGATCGCGCAGGTCGCGCTCACTCATATCGCAGAGCCGGTGATAGTCGCGTCGCGCCCGCAGCCAGCGACCGATACTGCCAAAGAAGACGCCCGGGACGCGGCCAAGCGAACCGCCCGTGGCGAGAACGTGCCGGGCCGGTCCGATGATGAAGCTGAGCATGATCGTTCTCCGTCATCAGAAGTGATGACGGCAGAGGACACCCTCGCACTGTCAGCTGCTGTCAGAATCTCCGGCGCCCAATGACAGCTGTTGTCAGCAGCGTTCGAGCGAATGCCGGAAGTCCATCCTTGTGGGCCCGGGCCTTCGGAAAGGCGGCGCCGAGGTGCCGCGGATACAACTTGGGAAGCCGCGTTGCTCCCACGCCGCGCCGGCGCGGCGCGGAGCGAGGCCGCGGATGATTACAGCAGCCCGATCACGATCAACAGCAGCAGCGCGAAAGAGCCGCCCAGCGCCAGATGCGAAAGACCAAACTGAACGCCATGCGCCTCGTCGAGATGAGATTCGTGCAGGGTTCTAACCGGTTCCATGGTTGCCTCCCCTCCGCTCATAAGCCGTCTCGTTCCTTGTATTCCCGTTGTCCCTTGTGCGAGCCGCGTCGCGGTCGCTGCTCAGTAGGCGATGATCTCGACGCCGATCCAGGCGATGACCGCCAGCACCAGCCCGCCGATCAGCACCATCAGCACAGGCCTGTCGAGAAAGCCCTGCCGTGCCTCGACGGCCGTTTCGACCGCAGGGTCGGCATCGGTGTGCTTATCCGCCCGCATCGGCGGAATCGGCTGGCCGCCTTCCGTCGGAATCCGCGCTTCGCGCTCCCTAACATCCTGTTCCATAGCCATCTCCCTTGTCGTCGGCCCGAAGGTCGCGACCGGTTCTGACGTGCTCAGCCCGCCACCAGCTGCAGCATCGCGCTGGCGATCAGGGTGAGCCCGAGGCAGCCGCCAAGCAGAGCGAAGAACATCCGCTCCTGGCGTGAGATCGGGTGGGCGGCGTGCGACGTGCCCCTGCTCGCATGATGATGCCGGTGGCCGTGCCTGGCGCCCCGCTGGTTCAGCGTCTTCCGGTCGTTCATCGGACGCTCCTGCTGTTCGTGACTGCAGCATCAACGTCCATGAAGCGGTCCGGTTCCAGGCAGCCAGCCTCAGCTGTTCTTGCAAACGCGAAACGGGCGCCTTACGGCGCCCGTTCCTGACTTTCGATAAGCCGGAGCCCGGCCGCGGCGAGCCCGCAGCCCAGGACCGGATCAGTTCTTGGTCTTGTCGACCAGGGCCTTGGCCTTGATCCACGGCATCATGTCGCGGAGCTTGGCGCCGACTTCCTCGATCGGGTGCGCGGCATAGCGGGCGCGGGTCGCCTTGAACGAGGTCTGGTTGACCTTGTTCTCGAGCATCCAGTCGCGGGTGAACTTGCCCGACTGGATGTCGGCGAGCACGCGCTTCATCTCGGCCTTGGTCTCGGCGGTGATGATCCGCGGGCCGGTGACGTACTCGCCGTACTCGGCGGTGTTCGAGATCGAGTAGTTCATGTTGGCGATGCCGCCTTCGTAGATCAGGTCCACGATCAGCTTCACCTCGTGGAGGCACTCGAAATAGGCCATCTCGGGGGCGT
>JAEXUU010000368.1 GCA_023452965.1 Pseudomonadota bacterium
AGCAGGGCGATTCCATCTACGGCATCGGTCTGAGCATCAATCCGGCGACCGGCCTGCCGAGCAATTATCGCTCGCTGAACCGCTACCAATGGGATGTCGACCGGCGCCAGCGCTATTTCACCGTCGACAACCAGATGGAAGCGCGCTTCGAAACCGGCCCGCTGAAGCACGACCTGCTGCTCGGGCTCGACTATCGCCGCTCACTGCTCGACCAAACCGTCTATGGTGGGCTTTCCTCACCGATCGACATCTTCACACCGGTCTACGGCAACTACTCGGTGCTCGGCACGAAGGCGGCGGATTCCTCCGAGCGCCAGTCGCAACTTGGGCTCTACGCCCAGGACCAGATCCGCTTCGAGCGCTTCCTTCTGACGCTCGGCCTGCGCCAGGACTGGGTCTCCGGCAACAACTTCAACCGGCTGACGCGGCGCGACACCAAGATCGACGATGCGGCGCTGACCGGCCGCGTCGGGCTGACCTATCTCTTCGATTCCGGTTTTGCGCCCTACATCAGCTACTCGACCTCGTTCCAGCCGGTCAGCGGCTCCGGCTATGGCGGCGTGCCGTTCGAGCCGACCGAGGGCGAACAGTACGAAGCCGGCATCAAATACCAGCCGACCTGGTTCAAGGGGCTCTTCACCGCCTCGGTCTTCCAGCTCAAGCAGACCAATGTACTCACGCCCGACATGGAGCACCGCAACTGCGTGCGCTATCCGGGGACTTGCGGCAACTTCAATACGCAGACCGGCGAGGTAAAGGTTCGCGGTCTTGAACTGGAAGCGCGGGCCAGCCTGACCGACGGCCTCGACGTGATCGGCTCCTATGCCTATCTCGACACCGAGGTGACGCGCAGCAATACGAGCAATCTCGGCAAGCGCCAGCCGCTGGTCCCGCAGCATCAGGCCTCGCTCTGGCTGGACTACACCTTCCGCTACGGAGCGTTCGACGGGCTCGGCCTTGCCGCCGGCGTGCGCTACACCGGCTCGTCCTATGGTGACGGCGACAACCTACTGCGGGTGCCGTCCTACACGCTGGTCGACGCGGCCGTGCGCTATGACCTCGCCAAGTTGAGCCCGCAGCTCAAGGGCGCGACCGTCTCGGTCAATGCGACCAATCTCTTCGACAAGGAGTATCTGACGACCTGCGCCGCAACCAGCGCCTGCTTCTACGGAGCCGGCAGGACGGTGACGGCAAAGCTCTCCTACACCTGGTGACGATGCACTCGGCGGCCTACGTCGCTGGTGGCGCGATGACGACACGGCGAGCCCTTCTGGGCTCGCTCGGCGGCTTCTGCCTGGCTCCCGGCGCCATCGCGCAGCCCGCGAGCCGCTCGGCACGCGTCGCTGCGATCGATTGGGCAGCCGCCGAGAGTCTCCTCGCTCTGGGAAACGAGCCGGTGGCGGTCGCAAACACTGGGCTCTACCGGCAATGGTCGACGGAGCCGGCATTGCCGGCGACGGTGGCCGATCTCGGCATGCCGGAGGAGCCCAACCTCGAGCGCCTGCTGGAGTTGCGCCCCGACCTGATCCTGGTCTCGGGCTGGCAGGTCGCCCTGCGCCAGACGCTGGCGCGGATCGCCCCGGTCCAGATCTTCTCCGTCTTCGAAAGCAACCGCACGCCCTTGAGCAACGCGCTCGCCTCGATGCGGGCGCTCGCGCGCGAGTTCGGCGTCGAGGAGGTCGCGGCAGCCTTCGAAAGCCGGCTCGAGCACGGCTTCGAGCAGAGCCGAATGCGGCTGCAGGCGACACGGCGGCCGGCTGTCCTCCTCGCGGTCCTGCTCACCGACGGGATGCGGATCACGATCTACGGCAAGGGCAGCCTGCTCGGCGACGTGCTGGATCGGCTCGGCCTCGAGAACGCCTGGACGGGGGCGATGCCGGTTTTCGGCCGGATCACCATCGGCATCGAGCGCCTCCTGGAGCTGCCCGATTTCTGGTTGCTGTATATGGATCAGGGGCATCGCACGCAGGTGGCGCTGCAGCGCCTGCAGGCGAACTCGATCTGGCGCGCGCTGCCTGCCGTCGCTGCTGCACGCGTCCGCCCGATCGCGGCGGTCTGGCCATTTGCCGGCGCACCGACAGCATTGCGCTTCGCCGGCATCGTGACTGACAGAATGTCAGATGGCGGCGCTGGCCATGGTTGAGCACGGGCTGATCGATCGGACGAGGCCCCGCTGGCTTGTTCCGGTGCTCGCCTCGATCGGGCTTCTGGCGATCGCCCTCAACCTCTGGGTTCTCGCCGGCGCCTGGACTGGCGGCGGTGACCCGGGCCATCGCACCCTGCTGATCCGGGAACTCCTCCTGCCGCGCATGGCGACTGGCTTGCTGGCGGGGGCCGCCCTGGGTCTTGCTGCGACCCTTTTCCAGCATGCCCTGCAGAACCCGCTCGCCGAACCGACGACCCTCGGCATCTCCGCCGGCGCGTATCTGGCGCTGACCTGCGCGACGCTCTGGGCGCCCTGGCTGTTCGAGTCCGGGCGTGAATGGGTTGCGCTGCTGGGAGCCGGGCTTGCGATGCTGGCCGTGTTCTCGCTGTCGGGCGGAGTTGCGTCGCCCCTGACCATGATCATTGCTGGCCTGCTGGTCAGCCTGCTGTGCGGGGCGCTGGCCGCCTTGTTCGTCCTGCTGAACCATGACTACCTCACCGAGATCTTCATCTGGCAGAGCGGGTCACTCGCTCAGATCGGCTGGAACACACCCCTGCGCTTTACGGTCGCGCTGGCGACGATGGCGATACTCGCGACCCTGCTGCTACGCCCGCTGACGCTGCTCGAACTCGGCGATGACGGCAGCCGGTCCCTGGGAATGCCGGCCGGGGCCATTCGCTGGGCCGCGCTGTCCCTCGCCACGGCGCTGAGTGCCATCGTCGTCGCAAGCGTGGGCGTCCTCGGTTTCGTCGGTCTCGGCGCGCCGGCTCTCTCCAGGCTGGTCGGGGCGCGGCTGCTCGCTCATCGTCTCGTTCTGGCCTCGGTGTTCGGCGCCTTGCTGCTTACCCTTGCAGATGCCGTCGTCATGCTTCTGCCGACGGCGCAGCCGATTCCAGCGGGAGTTGCCACCGCGGCCCTTGGCGCACCTCTCATCCTGCTTCTGCTGTCGCGGTTGCGGCCATCGTCTCCGGCTGCGAGGCAGGTAGCCCCTGAAGCGTCATTCGAGACGGGCCGGCGGCCGAAGCTGCTGTTGGCCGGCGTCCCCGTCCTGCTCGCGATCGGCCTGCTGGCGCTGCTACTCGGCCGTGGCGGCGATGCCTGGCACGGTTTTCGACTGGACGGCTTCTCGTCGGCTTTCGTGGCCTTGCGCCTGCCACGTGTCCTTGCAGCCACTGCGGCCGGTGGCATGCTGGCACTGGCAGGAACGCTGTTGCAGCGCTGGACCGCCAACCCCCTGGCATCCCCCGAAGTGCTCGGCATTTCGTCGGGAGCCTGTCTCGGCGTCGCGGGCTTGATGCTGCTGATGCCTGGGCTCGACGGAGCCTGGCTCGCTGCCATGGGCGGGGCCGCTCTTGCGCTGACCTGCCTCGTCCTTATCGGCCGCTCCGGCAAATTCTCCTCCGAACACATCCTGCTCGGAGGGATCGCGCTCTCGGTGCTGTCCTCAGCGGCTCTGGCAATCCTGATGACCAAGGGAGATCCGAGGATCGGCTTCCTGCTGAGCTGGATGACCGGCTCGACCTACCGGACCACGCTCGCGGAAGCCGAGTTGGCGGCCGCGATCGTATTCTCTCTGCTCGTGCTGTCGCCATTGCTGGCGCGCTGGCTCTTGATCATGCCGCTGGGCGAGCCGGTCGAGCGCATGCTCGGCGTGCCGT
>JAEXUU010000385.1 GCA_023452965.1 Pseudomonadota bacterium
CGTTGAGGCGGATCTTGACGACGCGCTCGACGCCCTTGGCGCCGATCACGACGGGAACGCCGACGAACATGTCCTTGACGCCATACTGGCCCTTGAGAGCCGCAGCAGCCGGCAGCACGCGCTTCTGATCCTTGAGATAGCTCTCCGCCATGGCGATCGCCGAGGCGGCCGGGGCGTAGAAGGCCGAGCCGGTCTTCAGCAGGTTGACGATCTCGCCGCCGCCCTTGCGGGTGCGCTCGACGATGGCGTCGAGACGCTCCTGCGTCGTCCACTTCATCTTGACGAGGTCCGGCAGCGGGATGCCGGCGACGCCCGAGTAACGGACCAGCGGCACCATGTCGTCGCCATGGCCGCCGAGCACGAAGGCCGAGACGTCCTTGACCGAGACCTTGAACTCGTCGGCGAGGAAGTGGCGGAAGCGGGCGGAGTCGAGCACGCCGGCCATGCCGCAGATCATGTTCGGCTTCAGGCCCGAGAACTTCTGCAGGGCCCAGACCATCGCGTCGAGCGGGTTGGTGATGCAGATCACGAAGGCCTTGGGAGCATACTGCTTGATGCCCTCGCCGACCGACTTCATCACCTTGAGGTTGATGCCGATCAGGTCGTCGCGGCTCATGCCGGGCTTCCGCGGCACGCCGGCGGTGACGATGATGACGTCGGCGCCCTTGATGTCCTCGTAGGAGTTCGTGCCCTTGTAGCCAGCGTCGAAGCCGTCGACCGGGGCGGACTCGGCGATGTCGAGGCCCTTGCCCTGCGGCGTGCCCTCGGCGATGTCGAACAGGACGACGTCACCGAGCTCCTTCAGGCCGGCGAGGTGAGCCAGGGTGCCGCCGATCTGTCCGGCGCCGATGAGGGCGATCTTCTTGCGGGCCATTGCCTAGTCCTTGTCCTTGGATACGTGAACCGGAAAACCGTGGGTTCTTTGGCCCAACCCGGCGTGGGGCTCAACCCTGCGCAGATTATGGCAAATCCGTGAATTCAGGCACCAAAATCGGCCATTTTCCGGCGAATAGCAAAGGAAATCAAACTATTACAAACTTGGCCGGCGAGCCCTCTGCCTGAGCCGGTCAAAAACCGGGCAATGACATTTTACAAATTATGTCATTTTCTTTTGGATTTTAGATCACGCCGGTCGCCAATGTCCGAAGCGCGACCCTGATCAGCGTCGAAAGCCGGGCATCGACCGACTCCTGGGGGACGTCCGCCTCGAGCTCGAGTGCTGCCGGATGGATGAAGCGATGGGTCGCGTCGATCACGAAGGCAATCGCCCGGTCGCGGTCGCGCGGCTCGAAGGCGCTGGTGGCGATGCCGTCGTCGATGACGCGCTCGAACAGCGCGCGGACCCGGGCGCGGTTGCGCCGGCTGATCGCATGGCGCTTGGCGACCGCCTGCGACAGCGCTGCGAAGAGATGCGGGTCCTCGTGCAGCAGGTCGCGATTGGCCTTGGCCAGGGCCAGGATCAGGCGCTCGAGCTTGTCCTCCGCAGGATCGGGGCCATCCGCGATGTCGGCGAGCCTGCGTTCGGTCGCCTTGAGCCAGACATCGACCACGGCATCGACCAGCGCCACCCGCGAGGGGAAATAGCGATAGACATTGGCATGGGTCATGCCGGCCTCTTCCGCCACCGCCACCACGGTGAAGCGGCGCAGGCCGTGCAGCCTGAGATGCTCGCTGGCGACCGAGAGGATGCGAGTCTCGCTCGGCTCGCGCGCGACCATGGCTCAGGTCTCCACCAGCCCGGTCGTCTCGCCGCTCGCGGCGGAATCGGCGCGGCCATGCGGCAAGGCGAGATACTCCTCCGAGCGCATCTCGATCAGGCGCGAGACGGTCCGGTCGAACTCGAAGGCCTCGCGGCCCGAGCGCGCCACATAGAGTCCCGTCGGCTCAGCGGCCGCCGAGGCGACCAGCTTCACATGACTCTCATAGAGCGCGTCGATCAGGATGATGAAGCGCTTGGCCTCGTTGCGCCGGTCCATGTCCATCACCGGTATGTCGTCGAGCACCAGCGTATGGAAATCCTGCGCCAGCGCGAGATAGTCCGAGGCGCCATAGGCCTGGGCGCAGAGATCGCTAAAGCTCGCCCGCGCCACGCCCGCAGCAGCCTGCGGCAGCTTGAGTTCGTGCCCCTTGATGTCGATCGTCACCGGCGCGCCCCTGGCGACGCCCGAGAGCTTGAAGAAGGCCTTGTCGAGCGCCGCCCCCGCCGCCGCATCGGCCGGCACGTGATAGGTCGGCGCGCCGCCGAGCTTCTCCAACCGGAAATCGGTGCGCGCATCGAGCCGGATCACCTCGACCTTGCCGGCGAGCAAGGTGATGAAGGGCAGGAAGAGCGCCCGATTGAGGCCGTTCTCATAGAGCCTGGACGGCTCGACATTGGAGGTCGCGACCACCACGACACCGGCCGCGAACAGCGCCGTGAACAGACGGCCGAGGATCATCGCATCCGCGATGTCGGTAACCGTGAACTCGTCGAAGCAGAGCAGCGTCGCCTCGGCCGCCAGCGCTTCCGCGACCGGGCCGATTGGATCGGGCTCCTTGACCCTGCCAGCCTTCAGCTCCTGCCGATAGGCATGGATGCGCTCATGGACATCGGCCATGAAGGCATGGAAATGCACGCGCCGGCGTGAGGCCAGCGGAGCCGCCTCGTAGAACATGTCCATCAGCATGGTCTTGCCGCGGCCGACGGATCCCCAGATGTAGAGACCCTTGACGCTTTCCGGCGGCGGTTGCTTGCGGCCGAACAGCCAGCCGAGCGCGCTGCTCTTCTTCGCCAGCCGGCGGCTGGCGAGGGTTTCGGTCAGCGCCTGCAGGCGATTGACGACCGCGACCTGCGCCGGGTCGCGTTCGATCGCACCGGATTCGACGAGGGCGGCATAGCGTTCGGGGAGCGTAGCGGACATGGCCTGGAGGCAAAGGAGGAGCGCCTGAGGGTTACGGCAGGCCAGCCCGGCCCGCAAGCTTGAGCCGATCCCGGCCAGGCCGGGCCACCGCCTCCCGCCCTCTCGAACAGTGGAGGCAATTCCACTGCATCGCGGCGCCTGCTCAGCAGATTTGCCCATTATTCCCGCATTTAGCGGTAATTTGCCGCAATCCGGTCTCTTGTATTCCGCATTCGCGAGCGCATCTTCAGCGCCGAGTTAGGGAAGAATACGCCTCCTGGTTGGCAGCGTGTCACAGCGCTTTATCAGGAGCTGCAATTGAATCGTTCGATGAAACCTGGCGCGACAGCCAGGCACGGCGAGGTCAGGCGTCTCTGGCCTACCGAGCGCGACCTCTTCACCGCCCATCTTCTGCGCCTCGACGCCGCGACCCGGCGCGAGCGCTTCGGCACGGCGGTCAATGACGAATTCCTCGTCGACTATGCCGAGAGCACCTTCGGCATCGGCGGGCTGGTCTATGCCTATGTCGAAGAGGGAGAAGTCCGCGGCGCCGCCGAATTGCGCGGCCTGGAGGATTTCGTCGTGCAGACCGGCGAGGCCGCCTTCAGCGTCGAGAAGGGTCGGCGCCGGCGCGGCATCGGCGAGGCGCTGTTCGGACACCTGATCACCGCCGCCCGCAACCGCGGTATCCGGACGCTCTACATGACCTGTCTTCCCGAGAACATTGCGATGCGCAATCTCGCCCGCAAGTTCGAGGCGGAACTCGTCACAGGCTACAACGACGTCGAGTGCCGGATCTCGACCGGCGCCCCGACGCCCTTCACCCTGCTCGACGAGGCGCTCAACCACGCCCAGGGCTTTGCGGCGATGTCGCTCGCCCTGCAGCGCAAGCTCTGGCAGCCGGCGCTTTTCGGCGCGACCGGCGGGCGTCACTGATGTCGGGCGGAGCTCTCAGCGTTTGAGCGAGAGCGCCGCTCCCGACTTGGTGACAGCACCGTTCATCGCGCCGCTGCCGGCGACGCGCAGCCGCGCCACCACCGAACCGCCACGCTGGTAGAGATAGACCTCGCCGTCCCGGTAATCCCAGGCATTGACCTGCTGCAATTCGCGATTGGAGCAGCCATTGGCGCTGGCGCGATAGAGGTCGAGAGAGGGCGCGCTCGAGAGCTGCACCCGGCAGGAGCCACCCGTCGCCTCCTGCGCCGTCCAGCTGCCGACGACGGCATCACGCGAGGAGCCGGCGCTGCGTGCCGGGGCCGGCGTCGGATTGGGGTTGGCGTTGGCGACCTGGCCGCGCAGCTGCGGCGCCTCGGTCACGCGCTCGACCGGCTGCTGGCCCTGCGGCGCGGCCTGGGGATCGAAGAAGGGATCGTTCGACGGCGGCAGACCGGCTCCGCCTCCCGGAGGCGCCGATGCGACGGGATAGCCGCCCGGCGGCGGCAGCGGCTCGGACATGACCGGCGCCGAGGAGATCGGCGGGGCGGACTGGACCGGCTCGCTGTAGACCGGCCCGCGCCCCATCCCAGGACCCGGCCCCGGACCGGAGAAGCGCTGCGAACCGGCACAGGCCGCCAGTCCGAGCATCGGCAGGAGGCCGGCGAGCCGCAGCAGGCGCGGCAGGGGAAGCATCTTCGGATTCATCTTCGCCATCTCGATTGCTCGGCCACCCGGCGACACCGCCGACGCAACCTTCCTTGCACCCTAGATTTCCTGCCTGAACAAGGCATGACCGCGTTCAAGGCGGCAAAATCCGCGCAGGTCAAGCAATCTCACGGTTTCGCGCCCCCCCGCGCCATGGCAGAACCGGCCGTATCGACAGTCTGGACCAGCCGATGAAGCCGCTCAGCCCCGCCACGATTCGCCCCCCCTTCGCCCGCTACAGCCACGGCGTCGAGCTCCCGGCCGGGCAGCGGCTGGTGTTCTGCTCCGGCCAGCTCGGCATCGCCGCCGATGGCACGATCCCCGAAAGCCCCCGCGAACAGGCCGATCTCTGCTTCGCCAACATCGCTGCGATCCTCGGCGAAGCCGGCATGACCCTCGCCGACATCGTCCGGGTCAACGCCTATGTCACCGACCGCGTCCATATGAAGGGCTATATGGAATCGCGCGACGCCCATGTCGGGACGCCGCCGCCGGCCTCGACCTTGATGATCGTCTCCGGCTTCACGCTGCCGGAGTTCAAGGTCGAGATCGAAGTCGTCGCCGCGGCGCCGGAAAAGCGGCGCAAGACAGCGCGCAGCATCACCGCCCCGAAATTCTGAAGCCGGGCCGCCGGCTCAGGCCGGCTCCGGCGCGCGCCAGGGATAGGTCCAGGTCTCGGTCAGCGCCTTGTCGCCGGAGCGCAGGAAGGCGCGCAGATCGGCCATCTGGCCGGGCTCAACGGCGATGTCGAAGAAGGCGCGGAAGCCTTCGGTCTTGCGGTTCGGCACGATGAATGCACGCACGATCCGCCCGTTCGAGATCGAGGGCACGATCTCGACCTTCTCCGGCTGGTTGAGGTGGTAGGCGAGATCGCCGCCGGAAAAGTCGATGATGAAGCGCCGCGCGCCGTCCGGAACCGGCTCGCCCGAACCCAAAGCCTTCGGCCGTGCCTGATAAGTGTTGATCGCTCGCCCGCCGGGGTGCAGCTCGTCGGCATCGAGCATCGCCGAGAGCTTGTAGCGGAAGCTGAATTCGCGGCCGGGCTCCAGCGGGTTCTTCGGCGCCCAGAGCGCGACCACATTGTCGTTGGTCTCGTCGGTGGTCGGCAGTTCGATCAGCTCGACATGGCCCTCGCCCCAGTCGCCCTCCGGCTCGATCCAGTAGGAGGGCCGCAGTTCGTAAGCGAGGTCGAGATCCTGATAATGCTCGAAGACGCGGTCGCGCTGGATCAGGCCGAAGCCGCGGACATTGCGCTCGACGAAATAGGACGAGGCTTGCTCGCGCGGATTGCGCAACGGGCGCCAGATCCACTCGCCGCTGCCGGAATGGATCATCAACCCGTCGGAATCATGCAGCTCGGAGCGGAAATCATCGTGGAAGCGCCGGTCGTTCTCGCCGGTGAAGAACATCGAGGTCAGCGGCGCCAGGCCAAGCCGCTCGATCTTCTTCCGGGCGAACAGCGTTGCCGAGACGTCGAGCACGCTGTCCTGGCCGGGATAGATGTTGAAGCGATAGGCGCCGGTCGCCGAGGGCGAATCGAGCAGGGCGTAGACCGTGATGCGCTCGGCATTGGCCGCCGGCGAATCGATCCAGAACTCCCGGAAGACCGGGAACTCCTCGCCATCGCGCACGCCGGCACCGATCGAGAGCCCGCGCGCCGAGAGCCCGTAGCGCTGGCCGCGGCCGAGCACGCGGAAATAGCTCGCGCCGATGAAGGAGATCAGCTCGTCGAAGACGCGCGGATCGTTCAGAGGGTAATGCAGGCGGAAGCCGGCGAAGCCGAGATTGACCGGCAGCGGCTTCTCGAACTTGGTGCGGCCATAGTCGAAGAGATTGGCCGCGTAAGGCACCGGCGTCGGCACCCCGTCGCGGATGACGTTCACCGTCACCGGCCGGGTGAAGAGGAAGCCGGGATGGAACATCTGCAGGCGGAAGCCGGTGTTCGTCTGCGCCAGCATGGAACGCTCGGGCCGGAAGCGGATCTCGCGCCAGGCGTCGAAATCGAGCCGCGTCAGCGCCTCCGGCAGGCTCGGCCCCGCCTCATAGGGCGCCAGCGAGATTTCACGGGCGCGGCGCACCACCTCCTCGAAGCCGAATCGCGGTTGCGGCGGCGAGGCCTCGGGCTGCTGGGCCAGCAGCGCCTGCGGCGCGGCCGCGGCGCACAGGGCGGCGCTCAGCCCGGCCAGAACCCGGCGGCGGTCAGTCACGGTCATGATAGAAGCTCGTCCCAGTCATAGGCGCCCTTAAGGCGCTTTCCGACAATGACTTAGGGGATGAAATGGGGCCGGTCTAGGGCCGGATCCGGCCGCTGCCGGGGCGGTCATCGCGCTCTGGCGGCCACTCTTTGGAATCTTGCGCCGCGTTCGCCAAAAAAACCGCGTCCGGGCGTAAGAAAAAACTTGAAGCCGGGGCCACCCATCCGTATATGGGCCTTACCCAATTCGCACGTGCCTGTGGCCGCGTGCCGGTCGGTGGGCATCCGGACAAGAGGCCGGACAGCCGCCAGGGATGGGAAACGGATGGAGGGGGATGGATATCCCCTCAAATCACGCTCCCGGTCTTCGCAAGGGGACCGCTCCCGAACAGCGACTGGCAGCCGGAGGCGAAACCGGCGAACCCCGAATCTCCACGGGGGACGCAGCTTAAAGCAACGACGGAGCGGGCTTTTTTGGTCTCGCCGGCTTTCCACAGG
>JAEXUU010000468.1 GCA_023452965.1 Pseudomonadota bacterium
AAGATCGCGATCGCGCCGCTCTTCGTGGTCTGGTTCGGCTTCGGCCTGTTCCCGAAGGTGCTGCTGACCTTCCTGCTCTGCTTCTTCCCGACGCTGGTCGCCAGCATGACCGGCTTCCGTGCGCTGGACGAGCGCGTGCTCTACCTCACCCGCTCGATGGGCGCCTCGGCCTGGCAGACTTTCCGCTATGTGCGGATACCGGCGGCGCTGACCTACATCTTCTCGGGGCTCAAGGTATCCGCGGTATTCGCCGCGACCGGCGCGATCGTCGGCGAGTTCGTCGGCGCCAATGCCGGGCTCGGCTACCTGCTGCTGCGCGGAACCAGCTTCCTCGACATGCCGCTGATCTTCGCCTGCCTGGTGGCGCTGAGCTTCGTCGGCATCCTGTTCAGCTATCTCGTCGACGGGCTCGAAGTGCTGCTGATGCCATGGCAGCGCAAGGGCTGACGACCGGCTGAAGACCAAGGGAACGACCATCAATCCGGGCAAACCGGAACCATAAGGGAGGACAGGACCATGCTGAGACGGACACTACTGACCGCCGCCGCCGTGCTGGCGCTCGGCACCACGGGCGCGCTCGCCCAGGCCGGCGGCAAGCCTATGAAGATCACGCTGAACTTCCTCGCCGCCGCGCCGAATGCCGGCTTCATGATGGCCAAGCAGATGGGCCTCTACGAGAAGGCCGGGATCAACCTGACGATCGAGGAAGGTAAGGGCTCGGGTACCACGGCGCAGATGGTCGCGACAGGCCAGACCGATGTCGGCTTCGCCGATGCGCCGGCCGCGATGCAACTGCGCACCAAGGGCGCGCCGGTGAAGATCGTCGCCCCCGTGCTGCAGACCAACGGCTTCGCGATCATCTCGCTCGAGGAGAGTGGCATAGCCTCGCCGAAGGACCTCGTGGGCAAGAAGCTCGCGGTCCAGCCCGGCACGGCGCAGACGATCCTGCTCGACGCGATCCTCGCCTCGAACCAGATCGACAAGAGCAAGGTCGACGTCATCAACATCGATCCCGGCGCCTTCGTCGGCGCGCTGCTCGAGAAGAAGGTCGACGCCATCCTCGGCGGCGCCGATTTCCACTCGATCCAGATCCGCGAGCGCGGCTTCAAGGTGCGCGACATGTTCTACCGCGATGTCGGCGTGCCGACGGTCGGGCTCTCGATCATCGCGCGCGACGACAGGATCAAGGCCGATGCCGATCTCTACAAGAAGTTCATCGAGGCGAGCCTGCAGGGCTGGGACGCCGCCCGCAAGAACCCCGACGCCGCCGCGGACGCGGTCGTCGCGCAGTTCCCCGCGGTTAAGAAGGCACAGGTGCTGGCGCAGTTCGAGGTCGTCAACAAGCTGCTCTGCGCGCCCGGCGCGACCGCGCTCGGCAAGGTGCCGGAGAAGAACTGGAACACCAGCTTCGAGCTGCTGACCCAGTATCTCGGCCTGCCCAAGGACAAGCCTATCACCGATTACTACACCACCGAGCTGCTGCCGGCCTCGCCGCCGGCCTGCTCTTAAGCTCAGCTCGGCCAGTCATCCCGGACGAAGCGAAGCGGAGATCCGGGATCCATGCCTGAACCCTTCCGGCATGGGTCCCGGCTCTCCCTCCGGTCGCCCGGGACGACCGCGAAATTGGACGTGAAAGCATGACGATCACTGCCGCTTCCGCCGCCGCCTCGATCGAGGGGCGCGGCATCGTCAAGACCTTCGGCGGCTTCATCGCCGTCGACGGGCTGACGCTCGACATCAGGAGCGGCGAGTTCGTCAGCCTGATCGGCCCATCCGGCTGCGGCAAGAGCACCTTCATGCTGATGGCAGCCGGGCTGATCCCGACCAGCAGCGGCGAACTCCTTGTCAACGGCAAGCCCCTGCGCGAGCCGCTGACCGACATCGGCATCGTCTTCCAGGACCATCTCCTGCTCGAATTCAGGACGGCGCTGGAGAACGTCATGCTGCAGGCCGAGATCCGCGGCCTGCCGCTCGCGCCGGCGAAGGAGCGGGCTCTCGATCTCTTCAAGAAGCTCGGCATCAGCCATGCGGTCGACCGCTACCCGAAGCAGCTTTCGGGTGGCATGCGCCAGCGCGTCTCGATCGCCCGCGCGCTCATCCACGACCCGTCCGTGCTGATGATGGACGAGCCCTTCGGCGCGCTCGACGCGATCACCCGCACCCAGATCCGGCACGACCTCGAAATGCTCTGGCTCGAACAGGCCAAGACCGTGGTCTTCATCACCCATTCGATCGACGAGGCGATCGGCCTGTCGGACCGGGTTCTGGTGATGTCGCCGACGCCGGGCCGGATCGTCGACGAGATCAAGATCGAGCTGCCGCGGCCGCGCCCGGCCCATCTCGGCGATTATCCGAGCTTCAACGCCTATGCCGACCGCATCCATGACGCCTTCCGGCGCTTCGGCGTGATCAAGTACTGAGCGCCGGTGCGCCTCAGCTGACGACCGGCAGGACCTCGACGTCGTAGCCGTGCGAGATTTTGCGGCCGAGCCTGGGGTCATGCAGCTCCATCTCGAAGCGGCTCGCCGGGCGGATGCCGCCGATCGCGCCGAACGTGCCGCAAAACATCGCCGAACCCGGCGCCAGGCCGCCGCCCGGCTTGCGCGACAACAGGTCCGCCGGCGTGCGCAGGCTCGCGAGCTTGCCTTCCTGGTAGAGCTCGCGCTTGCCGTCGATCACGGCGAAGGCGCGCATCTCGATCTCGTCCCAATGGCCTTCGACCTCGGTGAGGCGCCAGAGCGCGCCGGCGATCGGCTTGCCGCAGAGCTGCTTCGACAGCGCGATGCCGAAGGTCTCGGCCTTGCGGTCGGTATGGTCGGAGCCGAGCCCGAGCCAGAGCCCGTCGGCGAGCGAGACCAGCAACGGCTCGACCTCGCCGGAGGAATCCGGACCGAGCACGGAAAGGCTCGGCGCCTGCGTCAGCGTCTGCGCGCCGACCCGGTAGAACACCGGCATCGTGCTCGGCCGCGGCACGCCGATGGCGGCGAGCTCCTCGACATGGTGGCGCAGGGCCGCCTCGTCGCGCCCGGCCCAGCCGGCAATGACGAGATGCTCGATCTCGACCGCGACCCTGTCGCGGCCGGCCATGGTGAAACGATCGAAGCTGAGCATGATTATTGTGCCACTGATGGGAGCCAAAGGGCGAGTTGCGGGAACCACATCAGGATCAGGACGCCCAGGATGTAGACGAGGAAGAAGGGGATGACGCCGGAGAAGACGTCGGTAATCGGCCCGCCATCGCGGCGCATGCCCTGCAGCACGTAGAGAACGGTGCCGTCAGGCGGCGAGATCAGCGCGATCTCGACCAGCATGGTGACGATGACGCCGAACCAGACCGGGTCGTAGCCGAGCGCGACGACGACCGGGAAGATCACCGGGATCGTGGTGATCACCATGGAGAAGCCCTCCATGAAGGTGCCGAGCGCCAGGTAGAAGCCGATGATCAGCAGCATCACCGCCCAGGGCGGCAGCGGCATCTCGCCGACGAGCTTGGCCAGCGCCTGCGGCACGCCGAGGCCGACGAAGACGTAGTTCAGCACATAGGCGCCGAACAGGATCAGCCCGATCAGCGCGGTGTTGCGCGCTGTCGCCTCGGCCGAGTCGTTCAGCATCTTGAAGGAGAGCCGGCCCTCGATCGCGGCGAAGACGATGGCGCCGATGACGCCGAGCGCGGCCGATTCCGTCGCGGTGGCGAGGCCGCCATAGATGGTGCCGAGGACGATCAGGATCAGGATCGCGGTCGGCGCGAGATCGACGAGGCTGCGCAGCTTGACCGAAAGCGGAATCCGCGGCGTGGCGGGGTCGACATGCGGCGCGTCGGTCTTCGCCTTCCAGAGGATGACGAGAACGAAGAGGATGACGACCAGGATGCTGGGTCCGACCGCGGCGAGATAGAGCGCGCCGACCGAGGTCTCGGTGATCAGCCCGTAGATGATGAAGGTGATGCCGGGCGGAATCAGGTTGCCGAGCGCGCCGCCCGCAGCAAGCGAGCCGAGCACCATCTTGGGATTGTAGCGCGTGCCCTTGAAGAAGGGCAGCGCGACCGAGCCCATGGTCGCTGCGGTGGCGACCGATGAGCCCGAGATCGCCGAGAAGACGCCGGACGCCGCGATGTTGGTGTGCAGCAGGCCGCCGGGCAGCCGGTCGAGCCAGACGTTCAGCGCTTTGTAGAGCCGGTCGGACAAGCCGGCGCGCAGCAGGATCTCGCCCATCAAAAGGAAGAGCGGCACCGCGACGAGGACGAAGCTCGAGGACGGGTTCCAGACAGTCTGGCCGATGAAGGTCCAGAACGGTCGGTCCGAGAAGGAGAAACCTATGATCAGGCCGAGCACGCCGAGTGCCGCACCGATATAGATGCCGGCGCCGAAGAACAGCAGGAACAGGCCGACGAGCAGCAGCACCTCTCCGATCAGGAGGTTGCCGGGGCCGATGCCCATGAAGCTCATCGCCACCATCATGCCGACGAGGACGAGCAGGAAGACGATGGCGATCATTTCGTCGCTCCGTTGGCGATAGCCGCGGGCGGCACAGCATCGGCCGCGCCGCAGGCTTCGAGCGCTTCGGCTGCCTCTTCGTCATAGGTGCGCTGGTGCAGCAGCGCCTCGGCCTCGCTGCCGCGCCCGGCCAGCACCAGCAGGGTGCTCTCCGCCAGCATCAGCAGGATCAGGACGAGGAAGACGAGGATGCCGAAGGTCCACAGACCCTGCGGGATCCAGAGCGGGGTGCGCAGCACGCTGATGTCGGTGGCGCCGAAGAGCAGGGATTCGTCGACCAGCTCCCAGGCGCCCTTTGCGACGAAGCCGATGAAGACCGCGAGCGCCGCGAGGCTGAGCAGATGCATGGGATAGCGGATCTTCGCCGGCAGGAAGTTGATCAGCACGTCGATACGGACATGGGCGCGGCAGGTCAGCGCATGGGCGAGCGCCCAGGAGATGCCGAAGGCCAGCGCATAGCCGGTCAGTTCGGTGGTCGACTGCGAGGAGAAGCCGAGGAAGCGGCGCGCCAGCACGTCGAAGGTGATGAAGGCGGCGCAGAGGATGAACCCCCAGCCGGCGGCATAGCCCATGAAGGTGCCAAGCCTTGCCACGAGCCGCCGACATAAGGCGGCCGCGACGATCATTCGGTCGAGCATCGCGGCCGTTCCCTTCAGCGTGCTTCGTAACGGACACCGGTGATCGGAGCGACCAACCGGTTATAGGCTTCACCGCAGCGCTCGCCGCAGCGCTTGACCCAGGCCGGCAGCACCGCGGTGCGCAGGCTGGCCCGCAGCGTCTCCATGTCGGCATCGGTCGGGCGGGTGATGGTCATCGGCTTGTTCTCGACGACATGGCCGATCTTGCAGCCTTCCTTCTGGCCGGCATTGCAGGCGATGCCGTCCTCGGTCGCCTCCAGTCCGAGCGCCCATTGCTGGTCCTCGACCTGCTTGAAGGTGGCCTGCAGGAAGTCGCGCACCGCCGGGTCGAGCTTGTTCCACCAGGCGAGGTTGGCGACGTAGGCCGAGTTCCCCCAGGAGACCGGCAGCGCGTACATGTGCTTGGTCACCTCGTACCAGCGCGCGCCATTGCCGGTCGCGGTGCCGGTGATGGCGCAGTCGACGATGCCGCGTTCGAGCGCGCCATAGACCTCGGGGAAGCCGATCGCGGTGGGCTGGGCGCCGAACGACTGGACGAAATCATTGGTCGAGCCGCCGGCAGTGCGGATGCGACGCCCCTTGAGGTCTGCGAGGCTCTTCACCGGCTCGCGGCAATAGAAGACCTGCGCCGGATAGGGGAAGGTCGCGATGATGCGCACTCCGAAGCGCTCCAGTTCCTTGTTCACCTCCGGCAGCACGGCGTCGATCACCTTGCGCGACTGCGCATGCGACGGGTTGAGTCCCGCGAGATCGGACATTTCCAGCATCGGCACGTCGCCGGCGACGGTCGGCAGGGCCGGAGCGCCGATGTCGATCTGGCCGGAGCGGATGACGCGCAGCAATTCCGGACCGGTAAGGGCCCGCTCGGGCCAGCTCGCCAGCGTGACCTTGATGCGGCCGCCGGACTTCTCCGGGATGCCCTCACGCAGCATCGGGATGTCGACCTTCGTGTATTGCGGAATGGTCGGCGAGAGCTGCGTCACCATGGTGACGTTGACCGCGGGCCCCGGCGGCACAGTCTGGGCATGAGCCGTCCCGATGGCGCATACGGCCAGGGCCGCCGCCAGAGATCTGGTAATCCTCATAGGGTTCTCCCGGTGCGTGGCCGCGACGCGGCGGCCAAGCATCATGGATGCAATCGCGATGCCCGCAACGACCTAATGCCGCTACGTCATCGAATGCGCATTACTTGGCCTGGTAGGTAACGCCGGAGATCGGCGCGACGGCGCGGTTGTAGACCTCGACGCAGCGGGCGCCGCAACGCTCGATGAACTGCGGCAGGATCGCCGAGGTCAGGGTGGCGCGCAGCACATCCTGGTCGGCCTGGACCGGGCGGAACAGGCCCATCGGCTTGGCTTCGACCACCTTGCCGATCTTGCAGCCGGCCTTGTCGCCGCTGTTGCAGGCGAGACCGTCCTCGGTGGTCTCCTCGCCGAGCTTCCATTGGGCGTCCTCGACCTCCATCATCGTG
>JAEXUU010000472.1 GCA_023452965.1 Pseudomonadota bacterium
CCCTTGTCGCAGGAGTTCCCGCCATGACGTCCGTGACCGCTGTCGAGCCTGTTCCGACGCATTTCCGTACCGCCACGATCGCCGGCACCGAGGTCTTCTATCGCGAGGCCGGGCCGGAGGGCGCGCCGGCGCTCCTCTTGCTGCACGGCTTCCCATCCTCCTCGCACATGTTCCGCGACCTGATCCCGCGCCTTTCCGGGCAATACCGGGTGATCGCGCCGGACTATCCCGGCTTCGGCCATAGCGGCGCGCCGTCGCCGGCCGCGTTCGACTACCGCTTCGACCGCCTCGCCGATGTGGTCGAGGAGCTCGTCGACCGGCTCGGACTGGAGAGCTATGTGCTCTATCTGCAGGATTATGGCGGCCCGGTCGGGTTCCGGCTGGCGCTGCGCCGGCCCGAGCGCGTGCGCGGGCTGATCGTGCAGAACGCCGTCGCCAATGCCGAGGGCTGGAACCCGGAGATCACCGCGTCGATGGGGCCGTTCTGGCGCGAGCGCAACGCCGAGACCGAGAAGCCATTTGCCGATCTGCTGAAGCCGGAGACGACACGCTTCCAGTACAGCCATGGCGCTGCGCGAGCCGAACGGCTCTCGCCCGATGCCTGGACGATGGACCAGGCCGGGCTGGACCGGCCCGGCAATCGCGAGATCCAGCTGCGGCTGCTGCACGACTACCAGAGCAATTTCGCGGCCTATCCGGCCTGGCAGCGCTATCTCGCGGAGCGGCAGCCGCCGATGCTGATCGTCTGGGGCAAGAACGACCCGTTCTTCACGCTTCAGGGCGTCGACTATCTGAAGCAGCAGGTGCCGAGCGCCGAGGTGCACCTGTTCGATGCCGGCCACTTCGCGCTGGAGACGCATGCCGGCGAGATCGCCGAGCATATCCGCGCGTTCATGGCGCGGTTGGCGGAGAGATAATCGAGGAGCTGTGAGGCCCGGTTAGCGGCGCGGCTGGCCGGGCGCTGGGAAGCCGATCGAACGGGAGACGCCAGTCCTAGCGGGACGGCTGCTCGGAACGAAGGCTCACGGAGCCTTCAGTCCGGACGCTTCAGCGCCCGGGCGTCCAGGCTTCGTAGTCGCCAGTCGCCGGCGGGCGCTCGTTCTCGGCCAGGGTCGAGCCGGACGGGCGATAGGCGAGGGCGGTTCCGGTATGGTTGGGCTGATGCGGCTGTTCCCAGTCGCGCGCCGCATACTTCTCCTCGGAAGGCGCGACATCGACGGTGTGGTGCAGCCAGCCGTTCCAGCCCGACGGGATCGTCGAAGCCTCGATCGGGCCGTTATAGACGACCCAGCGGCGCTGGAGGCCGAGCGCCTTGTCCTTGGCGCCGCCCTTGGTGCGGTAATAGACGTTGCCGAACTGGTCCTCGCCGACCTTCTCGCCGAAGCGCCAGGTGTGGAAACGGGTGCCCATGGTCTGGCCGTTCCACCAGGTGAAGATCTGAAGCAGGGTCTGGTTCATCGCTCGTGTCCGGAGGCGCTCGGGCTCGGGCGACTTATGTCGTCCGGCGCACGCGATGTCCAGTGCGGCCGGGCGCAGCAGGCATGCATCGCTACGGCGCTGCCGCCACGATCCGCCGCAGCAGGCCGATGAAGTCGCGGGTGCGGGTTCCTCTTCGGCTGTTCCCGGATTCGGCGGTCTGGACCACCACCAGGCGCTTGCCCGGGACGATGGCGAGCAACTGTCCGCCATAGCCGGAGGCGAGCGCCGCGCCCTTGCCGAAGCCGTCTTCCGGCAGGGTCCACCACATATGGCCATAGCCCCGTGCCGGCCGGTCGGTCGCGGCATGGGAGGTGGTCGATTCGCGCACCCAGGCTGCCGGCACGAGCTGGCGCCCGTCCCAGCTGCCGCCATTGGCGAAGAGCACGCCGAAGCGGGCGAGATCGCGCGCGCTCATCCGGAACGGATAGGCCGTGTGCCGGGAGGCAGGCGATTGCGCATAGCGCCCGTCCGCGGCCGAGAAGTCCTGCATGCCGATCGGTGCGGCGATCCGGCGGGCGAAGCTCTCGAAGATGTCCTCGCCGGTGCGCTGGCGATAGATCGTGCCGAGCGCGTTGAAGTCCCAGTTGTTGTAGAACCAGAAGGTCCCAGGCGCGTGGCTGCCGCGGGCCGGCCGCTTCTCCCTGATCTCGGAGGTCTCGTGCGCCGCCGGGAGATAGATGCCGGAGCGGGCGGTCAGCAGGTTGCGGACGGTCGCGCCCTTCTCCAGCTCCGAGAGCCCGGGCGACTTCTCGTCGATGCCGAGCTCACCGAGCGTCGAGTCGAGGTCGATCCGTCCTTCTGCGACCGCGATGCCATAAAGCGCGCTCAGCAGGCTCTTGCGGACCGAGGCGACGCCGACCTTGCGGGCTGGATCGCCGAAGGAGGCGAGGACGGCGCCGTTCTGCACCAACAGCAGGGCGGTCGGCTTGCGCAGGTCGGCATAGTCCCGCAACGGCTGCAGCGCGGCTGCGGACCAGCCTGCCGCGGCGGGATCGGCGGTCCGCCACTCCCTGTGGGGCTCGGCCCGTGCCGGCAACACCCAGAGACAGAGCACGATGATTGCGAGCAGGCGTTGCATCGGTACGGCCCCTGGTGTCCTGCGCGCATCAGGCCGGGCAATCCCGGCGACTATGCGGCGCCGAAACCGGCCTTCCGGACTCAGCGCAGCAGCGAGCGTGCGGTCGGGATGAGGCGGGCGATATCCGGGGAGCGGCCGCCGCCCACCGAAATCTCGCGCAAGGCCCCCTCGAGCGCGGGTATCGCCTGCGAAACCGCTGGTCGCGCGAGCGTGACCGCGACGCATTCCCCTTCGCGCACGGGGAGGCGCGCAAATCCGTTCTCGCTGCGGTCGCTGATCAGGCTGGCAAGAACCTCGCCGCCTTCCGCGCGAACCGCTTGCGCAACCAGATTTGCGGCCTCGGCGGCCTCGGTGTCGCTACGCGTCGGCGCAAGGTGGTGGATGGCGACCAGATGTGTCCGCCCGTCTTCGCGATCGGCTGCTCCCGGGGGCAATCGGCCGAGCCCGCTTGGGTCGAAGCCAAGGCCGGGTGCGGCAGGCTTCAGCATCAGCACGTCGTGCCATGCCAGCATGGTCTCGTTCGCGGCGGGGCCGTGCTCCGCCCAGACCGGCCCGCCATAGAAGGCGGGGAGGGCGCGGCTGCGGGCGTCCTGGTCGGCAAAGCCGCGGAACCAGACGAACTGGTCGGGCGCCGCGGGATCGCGGAACTGCGCCACGACACTCATCCCGGCCGCTTCCTGCGTCTCGACGAGATAAGTGTCGAAGACGCGGATCAGGGTTTCTCGTGCACCGGGCTTCAGGCTGTAGCGGCGCAGTTCGAAGACGGTGTCGGTCATGGCGTTCCTTTGGCTGGCGTTCCCCTGGCTGGTGCTTCCGCTAGGCGGAGGGGCAGCCCAACTCCGTCAGCAGCGTCGTCGGAGCCTTCGCCACGATTCGGTCACGGTTCGGGAGGCGTCCGCGGCCGGTTGCGGGTTCACGCCAGCCGGCCAAGCATCGCGCGGATTCAAGCACTTGTGGCGGCTGCCGCAGAGAACGCTTCCAGTAGCGGGTCAGGCGGGCCCCGGTTGAGGGCCGGTTAACCACGGTCCTGTGGATTTTAGGGATTTCGCGCGCCGGCGGATCGTTGCAATCTGGCAACGCAGCGCCGATTCCCCATGCGATTCCTTGGGTTTAGCCGGCTCCTTGAAACTTATCCCCATGATCCACATCTTCCTACCAGATGTCGTGTCCACACTCTTTGTGGCGCACTAATCCTTGACGGCGCGGCCCGATCGGGACTAAATTTTGACGGTCGCGAGACGGCTGGCGGAGACGCCTTCGATCCCGGCGAAAGAGTTCCCAGACGGGTCGAAGCGATCACCGCGGCGCGCCGATATCGGCGACGGCGAACGGCGACGTGCGGCCTGGCTGGCCGCTACAGGCGTTTCGACGGCGGGACCACACCGCCGCGGAATCCAGGGCATCAAACCGAGTTGGGCTGACATCAGGAGCCGGTGAGCAACCGGCCGCGCGAGGCTTCCGGGCCCGCGGCATGCATTGGGGATGAAGACATGCGCATCGAGCGCCGCCATACCGCCGCCGGCCAGTCGCCATACCAGGCGATTCCGTTCCGCTCGGCTGTCAGCGAAATCCGCAATCCCGACGGCTCGATCGTGTTCAGGCTCGAGGGCATCGAGGTGCCCGAGGCCTGGTCGCAGGTCGCGAGCGACGTGCTCGCGCAGAAGTATTTCCGCAAGGCCGGCGTGCCGGCCGTCCTGAAGAAGGTCGAGGAGAACGACGTTCCCTCCTTCCTCTGGCGCTCCGCGCCGGACGAGGCGGCGCTCGCCGCCCTGCCGGAGGACAAGCGCTACGGCTCCGAGATCTCCTCCAAGCAGGTCTTCGACCGGCTTGCCGGCTGCTGGACCTATTGGGGCTGGAAGGGCGGCTATTTTTCCTCCGAGGAGGACGCCGCCGCCTTCCATGACGAGCTGCGCTTCATGCTGGCGACCCAGATGGTCGCGCCGAACTCGCCGCAATGGTTCAACACCGGCCTGCACTGGGCCTATGGCATCGACGGGCCGAGCCAGGGCCATTTCTACGTCGACTTCAAGACCGGCAAGCTGGTGAAGTCGAAGTCGAGCTATGAGCACCCGCAGCCGCATGCCTGCTTCATCCAGGGCGTGCAGGACGACCTCGTCAACGAGGGCGGCATCATGGACCTGTGGGTCCGCGAGGCGCGCCTGTTCAAATACGGCTCCGGCACCGGCTCGAACTTCTCGATGCTGCGCGGCGAGGGCGAGAAGCTCGCCGGCGGCGGCCGCTCCTCGGGCCTGATGTCCTTCCTGAAGATCGGCGATCGGGCCGCCGGCGCGATCAAGTCGGGCGGCACGACGCGCCGCGCCGCCAAGATGGTGGTGGGCGACGTCGATCACCCGGATATCGAGACCTATATCGACTGGAAGGTGAAGGAGGAGCAGAAGGTCGCGGCGCTCGTCGCCGGTTCCAAGATCGTCCAGAAGGCGATGAAGGCCGTGATGAAGGCCTGCGTCAATTGCGAGGCCGCGGACGAGGCCTGCTTCGACCCCGAGAAGAACCCGGCGCTGAAGCGCGAGATCAAGCTCGCCCGCAAGGCGATGGTGCCGGACAACTACATCAAGCGCGTCATCCAGTTCGCCCGCCAGGGCTATACCGACATCCAGTTCGACACCTACGACACCGACTGGGATTCGGAAGCCTACCTCACCGTCTCCGGCCAGAACTCGAACAACTCGGTCTCGCTGACCGACGACTTCCTGCGCGCCGTCGAGTCGGATGACGACTGGAACCTCGTCGCCCGCACCACCGGCAAGGTGACGAAGACGCTGAAGGCCCGCGACCTCTGGGAGAAGATCGGCTACGCCGCCTGGGCTTCGGCCGATCCCGGCCTGCACTTCAACACCACGATGAACGACTGGCACACCTGCCCGGCCTCGGGACGCATCCGCGCCTCGAACCCGTGCTCGGAGTACATGTTCCTCGACGACACCGCCTGCAACCTGGCCTCGGCCAACCTGCTGCAGTTCTACGACCGCGAGACCAAGGCTTTCGATGTCGAGGGCTATGAGCATCTCTGCCGGCTCTGGACCGTCGTGCTCGAGATCTCGGTCGCGATGGCGCAGTTCCCGAGCCGCGAGATCGCCGAACTCTCCTACGAATACCGCACGCTCGGCCTCGGCTACGCCAATATCGGCGGCCTCTTGATGACCATGGGCCGCGGCTATGACAGCGACGAGGGCAGGGCGCTCGCCGGCGCGCTGACCGCGATCATGACCGGCGTCTCCTATGCCACCTCGGCGGAGATGGCCGGCGAGCTCGGCCCGTTCCCGGGCTACAAGAAGAACGCCATCCACATGCTGCGCGTCTTCCGCAACCACCGTACCGCCGCCCACGGCCAGGCTGACGGCTATGAGGGCCTGCAGGTCACGCCGGTGCCGCTCGACCATGGCACGCTGGCGCGCCTCGGCGGCTCCAGCATCAAGCTCTCGGAGCGCGCCCGCATCGTCTGGGACGAGGCTTTGTCGCTCGGCAAGATGTACGGCTACCGCAACGCCCAGGCGACGGTGATCGCGCCGACCGGCACGATTGGCCTCGTCATGGACTGCGACACCACCGGCATCGAGCCCGACTTCGCCCTGGTGAAGTTCAAGAAGCTCGCCGGCGGCGGCTACTTCAAGATCATCAACCGCGCCGTGCCGGATGCGCTGCGGGCGCTCGGCTATCGCGAGAGCGAGATCGCCGAGATCGAGGCCTATGCGGTCGGCCACGGCACGCTGGCGCAGGCGCCGGGCGTCAACCATGGCTCGCTCAGGGCCAAGGGCTTCCCGCAGGACAAGATCGACGCGATCGAGAAGGACCTGAAAGCCGCCTTCGACATCAAGTTCGTCTTCAACAAGTGGACGCTGGGCGAGGACTTCCTCACCGGCACGCTGAAGGTTCCGGCCGAGAAGCTCGCCGACATGTCCTTCGAACTCCTGCCTTTCCTCGGCTTCTCGAAGGCCGAGGTCGAGGCCGCCAACGTCCATGTCTGCGGGGCGATGACGCTGGAAGGCGCGCCGCACCTGAAGAAGGAGCACTACAACGTCTTCGACTGCGCCAACCCCTGCGGGCGCATCGGCAAGCGCTATCTCTCGGTCGACAGCCATATCCGCATGATGGCGGCGGCGCAGCCCTTCATCTCGGGCGCGATCTCCAAGACCATCAACATGCCGAACGACGCGACCGTCGAGGACTGCAAGAGCGCCTATCTGCTCTCCTGGAAGCTGGCGCTGAAGGCCAACGCGCTCTACCGCGACGGCTCCAAGCTGTCGCAGCCGCTGAACTCGGCCCTGATCGCCGACAATGACGACGATGCGGACGAGGCGGTCGAGGCGCTGCACCAGCAGCCCATGGCGGCGCGCGCCACGCAGGTCGCCGAGAAGATCGTCGAGCGCATCGTCGAGCGGGTCGAGCGGGTGCGCGACCGCGAGAAGATGCCGGCACGTCGCACCGGCTACATCCAGAAGGCGGTGGTCGGCGGCCACAAGGTCTACGTTCACACCGGCGAGTATGCCGATGGCCGCCTCGGCGAGATCTTCATCGACATGCACAAGGAGGGCGCTGCCTTCCGGGCGATGATGAACAACTTCGCCATCGCGGTCTCGCTCGGCCTGCAATACGGCGTGCCGCTCGAGGAGTATGTCGAGGCCTTCACCTTCACCCGGTTCGAGCCCTCGGGCTTCGTCCAGGGCAACCAGTCGATCAAGAACGCGACCTCGATCCTCGACTACGTCTTCCGCGAGCTCGCCATCTCCTATCTCGGCCGGCACGATCTCGCCCATGTCGATCCCTCGGAGATCGGCCATGACGTGATGGGCGGCGGCGTCGAGCAGGGCAGGGCGGCGCCGGACGCCGTCGCGCCGATCACCTCGACCCCGCTGGCCTCCTCGGGCTTCCGCCGCGGCAAGCCGATCAACTTGCTCGCCATTCAGGGCGGCACGGCGGCGAACGATGCGGTCGCCCGTTCGGCCGGCAGCGTGACCGCGCTTGCCACCGCCGGTGCCACCGCGCTGAAGGAGGAGCCGGAGGCCTATGGCGAAGAGCAGATGAGCAAGCTCGGCTTCGCCGCTCCGGCCGCCCAGCCGAGCGCTTCCGAGCGCCGGGCCGAGGCGATCATGAAGGGCTATGTCGGCGACAGCTGCGGCGAATGCGGCAACTTCACGCTGGTGCGCAACGGCACCTGCCTGAAGTGCAACACCTGCGGCTCGACCACCGGGTGCAGCTGAGTATCTGAAGCGGCTTGAAGGCGTGAAATGAAGGGCGAAGTTCTGCCCAATCGGACATGAATTTCCGCAAGATCAGGGAGGCGGCACCTAGTGCCGCCTCTCTGCTGATCAGAACAAATCGCCGAGCAGCCGGCGCTAGCTGCCGGCCGGGCCTATGCTCAGCTCGACAGGTGAGGGCGTCCATTTTGCGATCGCCAAGGCGGCGCGACGTGACGGGCTGGAGCTGCTGTTGCTGGACGAGGTGCACTATCCGCTGAGGCTTCTTCGGCTGCGATCAAGCACCCGGTCGGGGCGTGCGCAGGCAGCGTTCAGCTAGTACCAGTCTATTCTGGCGGCGTTGCGGGGCGAAATCCGCAGAAGGCCGAAGAGGTCATGCGCGACCATCGTCTAAGCGCACGCTTCGGTGCGTTGGCTGCGACGGAGAAGGCTCGCCGATAGGAACAGTCCTACGGATGCTGCATCCCGGGGCGCGCGGCGCTCATGCAGGCGATCATGCTTGGAAGCTCCAACCGGGTGACGGAAGCTGCCCTCCGCTGGAACGTCTGCTTGCGGCATTGGCGCAATATCCGGCACTTGCCCCTTTGCTGACCTTCGACAAATCTGTTTTCCGGTAGCGTTGACGAGCTGCGT
>JAEXUU010000485.1 GCA_023452965.1 Pseudomonadota bacterium
GGCTTGAGCATTTGATTTCAACCAAAGCAAATCATTGGTTGCAATTATGACTCGCCAGCGGATCACGAACGAGATTAGATCGGCTCTGGAAGAGGGCATCGAGGCGATGATGGCGGCGGCGGCAGATCGAACGGGGGCGAAGTTGCCCACGGAACGGGAGCTCGCCGAGCGCTTTCAGGTGACCCGGCACGCCATAAGGCAGGCCCTGGAGCGGCTCGAGGCGAAGGGCTCGCTCTGGCGGCATGTCGGCCGCGGCACATTCCGCGGCCGCCGCAGCGAGGCCGAGCCGCTCGCGACCGACGTCACGGACTTCTGCAGCCCGCGGCACATCCTGGATGCCCGCCGGATGGTCGAGCCATCGCTTGCGTCGCTCGCGGCCGTGAACGCCACTCCTTCGCAGATCGCCGAGATCCAGGCCACCTGCCGGCGCTGCGCCGCGGCGAGGAACATGGATGACTACGAAGTCTTCGACGAAGCCTTTCATCGGGCCATCGCGCAGGGCAGCGGCAACCCGCTCGCAACGGAGCTGTTCGAGACCGTCAACCAGGCGCGCAAGAAGATCGTCTGGGGGGCCATGCGCCGCGCGGTGCTCCGCCCCGATCGCAGGGCGTTCTTCAGCGAGCAGCACCGCGAGATCGTCGAAGCGATCGCCCGGCGCGATGCGCATGCCGCCTGGCAGGCGGTGATGTCCCACATGGAAACGGTCGCGCAGACCTACGAGACCCTGCGGCCGGGTGAACCGTTTATCGTCTAGTGTCGAGAGGGCTGAGACAGTGGAGCTAGAGAGCGTTGACCTCGCGGTGCGCGGTCGCATCGTTACCATGGACAAGGACCGGACCGTCATCGATGACGGCATGGCCGTCTCCCGGGCCGGCCGGATCCTGGCCGTCGGCCCGCGCGCGGAGATCGCGTCGCGCTTCCGCTGCGACCAGGTCCTAGGTGACGCCCACTCCATCATCATGCCGGGCTTCATCGACGCCCATACGCATTGCACCCAGTGCTTCGTCCGCTCGCTGACCAGCGGCGAGCTGCCGATGATCCCGCGCATCTACAGCCCGGCGCAGCGCTCGCTGAACCCCGAGCAGGCCGCCACGACCGTCAGGCTCATCGCCGCGCAACTGCTGCGATCCGGCATCACGACGATGTGCGAGGGAACCCTGAACCCTGCGCATGAGCCGGCAATCGTCGAGGCGATCGAGGAGACCGGGATCCGTTGCGTGATGGCGCGGGGCGCGGCGGACCAGGATTTCCACCACGCGGCGCTCTACAGCCAGATCACCGATCGCTCCTGGTACACGGCGCGGGAAGGGCAGGCCGAGAAGGAGCTTCTCGCGACCGAGGATTTCCTGAAGCGGCACCCGGCGCGCGGGGAGGGCCTGATCCGGGGGGCGGTCAATGTCTCCGCGCTGATGAATTTCTCCGAGGCCTATTTCAAAGGCGGGGCCGAGCTCGCGCGTCGGCATGATGCGACGATCCAGGTCCATATCGGCAGGGATCGCGAGGAGGTCGAGTTCTGCCTCGCCGCCTTCGGGCGCCGCCCGATCGAACGGCTCGCCGATCTCGGCGTCATCGACGAGCATCTCGTCGCGGTCCATGCCGTGCTGGCGAGCGAAAAGGAGATCGAGCTCCTGGCCCGCGGCGGGGCGGGCCTCGCGCACTCCCCGGTGGAATGCGTCGCCAATCTCAATGCCATTCCGAACCTGCCGCGCTTCCGGGCGTCCGGCATCCGCGTGGCGCTCGGCTGCGACAACCAGGCCAACGACATCTTCGTGAACATGCGGGCCGCCTGGCTGATCCATGGCGCTAAATGGGGCGTGTCGAGCTACGACGCGGAATTCCTGTCCGCCGGCGAGATCATCGACATGGCGACCATCGAAGCCGCCTCGGTGCTGCGATGCGACGATCTGGTCGGCTCGCTGGAGCCGGGCAAGGCGGCCGACATGGTCGTGCTCGACGGCAGCGGGCCGCACATGATGTCCTCGCAGCATCTCTCAAGCGAGCTGCTGCGCTACGCCTCGCGGGCCGAGGTCAGGTCGACGATCGTCGCCGGCAAGGTTCTCTATTCGGACGGGGAGTTCCCGACGATTGACATCGAGCGGCTGCGGGAGGAAGCCACGGCCGGCGCGCGGTTCGTGCGCGACGTCGTGGCCGACCGGCGCTACCGCCCGCTTCCGGCCTGGTAATCCACCGGTGCGAACCATGCGATCGCTGTCTTTCCGGCGATCGCATGCGCGCCCCAGGAGCTGCAATGTATCTCGCGGTCGTGCTGATTGGCCTGAATCTCAGGCCCTTCCTGACCGGCGTGGCTCCCCTGGCTTCGGATATCCACGCGGCGACGGGGCTCAGCGATCAGGGCATGTCCCTGTTCGCCAGCCTGTCCATGGCGGCGATGGGACTGTGCGCCTTCCTCGGCCCCGCCATTCAGCGAAAAATCGTCGAGGACCGCTGGGTCATCATCGGGGCGCTGACCGCGCTCGGCCTGTTCTCCGGCTGGAGGATGACGACCGATAGCGGCAGCGTTCTCATCGCCACCACGACGCTTTGCGCCCTGGCGGTGGCGCTCCTCCAGGCGGTTTTCCCGCGGCGCATCAAGGCGCATTTCCTCGACAGAACGCCCTTCGCCATGGGGCTGTTCTCGGCATGCCTGATGGGCGGTGGCGCCATCGGCGCCCAATTATCGCCGCTGATCGCCGAAGCGAGCGGCAACTGGCGGCTCGGTCTCGGCTGGATGGCGCCGTTCGCCGCCCTGGCCGCTGCCGTTTCCTTCTTCCATCTGCCATCCAACAGCGAGGGGCCGAGCGGCACGCTGGGACTTCGGGACCTGATGTCCAG
>JAEXUU010000266.1 GCA_023452965.1 Pseudomonadota bacterium
TCGTCGCGTCCGAGAGCTCGGCGAAGTCGTGGCTCTTCCAGTAGTTGCGGGCGCCGGGCGCGAGCAGCGGATCGAAGGCCTGCTGCCAACCGGTGAACGGGTGCGGGCTCACCACGTCCGCGATCGGCTTGCCGATCGAACGCAGCCGGGCTGTCGCCTTCTCGCCCTCGGCCATGTCGCCACACCAGCACATGGCGAGGATCAGCACCTCCTTGCCGTGCCACTCCGCCGGCAGGAACGGCAGCGGCGGCGCCTGCCGCATCACCGCCCAGCAGGTCAGCTCATCCGGTGAGACCTCTAGCGCCTGGCGATAGGCCTTCAGCACCGCCTCCGCCGCGCTCATGGGATGCACGACGAGGCCGGAGAACACCTCGTTTCCGAGCTTGTGCAGCCGGAACACGAAGCCCGTCACCACCCCGAAATTGCCGCCGCCGCCGCGCAGCGCCCAGAACAGCTCCGGATTCTCCGTCTCGCTGGCGCGCCGGAGCTCGCCATCGGCGGTCACAACCTCGACCGACTCCAGATTGTCCAAGGTCAGGCCGAGCTTCCGCGTGAGCCAGCCAAAGCCGCCGCCGAGCGTCAGCCCGGCAATGCCGGTGGTCGAATTGATACCGGTCGGCACCACCAGCCCGAAAGCCTGCGTTTCCCGGTCGAGATCGGCGAGTGTCGCGCCGGGTGCGACCCAGGCGCGCTGCGCGGCGGCATCGACGCGGATCGACTTCATCTGCGAGAGGTCGATCATCAGACCGCCATCGCAGACCGCGTTTCCGGCGATGCCATGGCCGCCGCCCCGCACCGAAACCAGCAATTCGTTGTCGCGCGCGAAGCGGACGGCGCTGACGACATCGCCGACGTCGGCACAGCGGATGATCAGGCCGGGCCGCCGATCGACCATGCCGTTCCAGATCGCGCGCGCCTCGTCATAGCCTGCATCTCTTTCGTCCAGGATGCTGCCGCGCAGCTGCGAGGCAAGCGCCTCCATGGCCGCGGTCGCGATGCTCTTCTGTCCGGCCGCCAGTGTCGTGAGCTTGTGGGAAGACATAGGCTCTCCTCCCCGTAATGGGTGTTTGCGCCCCCTGCCGCCGAAACCTGCCCCCGTTTCGAACGCCGTTCCGTGACGTAGCTCACAGAGCCGGCGGCGGCCGGGAGCGCGGTTTCAGGCGGGTTCACAGGCCCAGGCAGATCGCGGGCGCCGCATGCGCGGGCAACGGCGCCGCCTAAGGCTGAGCCGGCATGGCTCCTTTCAGCCATTCCAGAGCGTGCGCCTTGTCTCCCGATGGAAACTGGCGGACCTCCGCCGCCACGAAGTGCTTCGCGACATGGGGCGCGAGCTTGAGAAGTTCGCTGTCCGAAACCACGGCGACGCGCGCGACCTTGCTGTGGTGGCCCATGACGAATTTCACATGCGAGATCAGCGCCCCGATGCCGTCCCAGCCAGGGAACGAGGCGGCATCGACCATGAGGCCCTTGAGCGCGCCATTCGCGGCGATGTAGGGGTCGACCACGCCGGACAAGCGCTCGAAATCGCCGCTTTCGAGCGCCCCGTGCGGCGTCAGGACCACGATGCCATCGTCACCGAGAAGATCGATCTGAAGCATCCCGGTTCTCCCGCACTGAGATGGATGGCCGCAGCCGAAAGCTACTTCGGAAGGCAGTCGACGTCATAGGCTATGATGATCTCCTGCGGGCCGATCTTGCCGACGGCCTGGAGGTCGCCGAGGGCGCTTTTCAGCTTCACGCCGGCCTGCTTCAGGCTCTCCTCCAGCTTCGATTTTGCCGACCGGCACCGATCCTCGCTGGTGATTTCCTGGAAGACGACCGTCGGCTGAAGCCGCCACTGGGCCCGGTCGCTCGTCGCGACGGGGCTGACCGAGTACGAGAAGACGTACATCAGAACCCACATCGGCAGGCCTCCCGACGCGAGCGCGGGCTATCGCGTCATTGCGAGATCGATGGGCGAGAAGACGCGCCATGTGCCGCGGCGGCACGACCGGCCGCGCCCGTCACGCAAGCCGCGCGCGGTCTTGAGCCCCATGCCCGGCTCGCGGGGCGCGGACATCTGAAGATGGCACCTGATCGGGATCGTCGCGCTATTGTACCTGAGGACAATCCCGGCGTCGTCGCGCTCGGACGACCAGTCGGAATGCTGCAGGGCGACGCGCAATCGCATTGCCTCCTATTCTGCATACAAAATTCCGCATACCGACTTGCCGGCCAGACAGGAGCGTTCTACGAATTGCATACAAGAACAATCGACGCATTTGGGAGGTCGATCATGAAGAGTTTCCGCAGGACCGCTTTGGCCGTCGCAGCGCTGGCGTTCGCCGCCGGCCCGGCTTTCGCCTTTCCGGATCGCCCGGTGCAGTTGATCGTGCCGTGGGCGGCCGGCGGCGGCATGGATTCGGTGATGCGGATCTTCGCCAACGGGCTCGAGGCCGAGCTCAAGCAGCCGGTCAACGTCGTCAACCGCACAGGCGGCGGCGGCATCACCGGCCATAGCGCCATCGCCAATGCCGCGCCCGACGGCTACACCATCGGCGGCGCCAGCCCGGAAATCTCCTTCTTCAAGTCGCTCGGTCTCGGCGATCTCACGCCGGATTCGATCGACATGTTCTCGCGGGTCTCGGTGATCCCGGCGGGTGTCACCGTGAAGGCCGACAGCCCCTACAAGACCATCGCCGACTATCTGAAGGCGGCGAAGGACAATCCGAAGGGCACGATGATGGCCTCGGGCACCGGCGTCGGCGGCTCCTGGCACATCGCCTCGGGCGGCCTGCTCAAGGCGGCCGGCATCGCGCCGGACGCGGTGCGCTGGGTGCCGAGCAATGGCGGCGCCCCTGCCTTGCAGGATCTCGTCGCCGGCGGCATCACCGTCTTCACGGGCTCGCCGATCGAGGCCAAGGGCATGCTCGATGCCGGCCGCGTGCGCACCATCCTCTTGATGACCAATGAGCGCCACCCGAACTTCCCGGATGTGCCGAGCGCCAAGGAAGCCGGGCTCGACTGGGTCTACGAGAACTGGTTCGCCCTCTCGGCGCCGAAGGGCGTGCCGGCCGACCGCCGCAAGATCCTGTTCCACGCCGCCGAGCGCACGATGAAGCGCGAGGACGTCCGCAAGGGCATGGCCGATCGCGGCATCACCCCGATCTGGGACAAGCCGGAAGAGTTCGCCGCTTACGTCAAAGCCTTCACCGAGCGCGGCAACGGCGTGCTGAAGGATCTCGGCCTGACCAAGAACTGAGTCCCGCATTTCGCGGGACAGAAGG
>JAEXUU010000535.1 GCA_023452965.1 Pseudomonadota bacterium
CCTGATCTCCGGGGAATTCGGTTCCGGAACGGAAAAGGGCGGGCCACCTTTCGGTGCCCGCCCTGTCGATCGGGACCGGACCTTACGGTCAGGCCTTGTCGATCACTTTCTTGACCGCATCCTTGGCCTTGCCGACGGCCTGCTGGGCTTCGCCCTTGCGCTCCTGCGCAATGCCTTCGGCCTGCAGCCCGGGCTTGTTCAGCGCCTTGCCGGCGGCCTGCTTGACGTTGCCCGCGGCCTCGTTGGCCATGCCCTTGATCTTGTCGGCGGTGCTGCCCATGGGTCGTTTCCTCACTTGAACACGTGCCGCCGCAGCGGCGATGCCCAATGAACGGCCGGACGCGAGGAAGGTTCCCGGGACGCAACGACGCTTGGGCGCGCCGACGCGTCGGTTACTAACCAGCGATCGCCCGCAGCGCTTCCGCCGTCGCCTGATCCGCCGGGAAGAAGGTCTCCAGCGCCAGTTCCGACAAGGTGACGTCGACCGGCGTGCCGAACACGGTCGTCGCCGAGATCAGCGACAGGACGCTGTCGCCGAAGCGCATCTGCAGCGGCACGACGACCGGCGGCTCGCTCTCCTCGCTGGCCTTCCCCTTGCGCGCGGGTGCTTCCGGCGTCGGGTAGCTCAGCAGTTCCGTCAGCAGCTCGGCGAGCACCGGGTCGGCTGTAGCGCGGATCTGCTGGCGCAACCGGGCGATCAAATGGCCGCGCCATTCGCCGAAATTGACGATCGCCGGGGCGAGGCCGCCGGGATGCAGGCTGAGCCTGAGCACATTGACCGGCGGCCGTAGCAACTCCGCTTCGATCACGCCTGCGAGCAGCGGTGCCACGGCGGCATTGGCGGCGAGCAGCGTCCAGTGCCGGTCGACCGCCAGCGCCGGATAGGGCTCGTGCCCCTTCAGCAGGAGATCGATCGCGCTGCGGGCCGCCTGCAGGCTGGGGTCCTCGAGCGAGCGTTCGAGATAGACCGGCGCATAGCCGGCGGCGAGCAGCAGCGCGTTGCGCTCGCGCAGGGGCACGCCGAGATTCTCGGCGAGGTGCAGGACCATGTCCCGGCTCGGCGCCGAGCGGCCGCGTTCGATGAAGCTGAGATGCTTCTGGGAGATCTCGGCCTCGAGGGCGAGATCGAGCTGGCTGAGCCGGCGAAGCTGGCGCCAGTCGCGGATGAGATGCCCGACCGTGGGCTGCTGGTGCTTGTTCATGTGAGGCAAGCTAGCGCCGGCCGGGCCGGCTTCCAATTACCTCCGGCTTAATCGACCGCCGCCCGGCTCGTCGGCAACATGGCCTCCATCAGCAACGGCCCCGTTCGATACGGGCCCAAAAAACCGGAGAACAGCCATGGCCTTCATCCAGTCCTCCAGCTTCCTGCGCAACGTCCTTGCCCTTGATGCCGCCGCCTGTGCCGCCACCGGCCTGCTGCTCAGCTTCGGTGCCGGCGCACTTGCCGGCCTGCTCGGCTTCCCGGCCGAGTTCCTGCGCGGCGCCGGCCTCGTACTGCTGCCCTGCGCCGCGGCGCTCGCCTTCCTTGCCAGCCGGGTGCGCCTGCCGCGCCTCGCCGTCTACGCAGTGATCGGCATCAACATCCTCTGGGTCGCCGACAGTATCCTCATCCTGGTCGCGGGCTGGTTCCAGCCGACGGCGCTCGGTATCGCCTTCGTCCTGGCTCAGGCAGCGGTCGTCGCCGTCGTCACGGAGCTCGAGGTGATCGGGCTGAAGAAGTCGCTGGTGGAAGAGGTCCAGCCCGGCGCCGCCCGGCTCTGATGCCTGCGCCGGAAGCGCCCCGCTGTCGGCTTGATGCCGCGGCGGGGCGTTGCCGTTTCCGCTGTCACGAAACTGTCGTCTGCGCTGACTAGCCGGAAAGTCCGCCGCTTTCCCGGCTCACGCGGAACAGGACCCGTGCCATGCGCAAACCCCTCGCTCTTGCGGCCCTCGCGACGCTCCTGCTTGGCGGCACGGCCATGGCCGAGCCGATGTTCAATCGCATCGCGACCTTCTCCGTGCCCGACAACCTCCCGGCCGGCCGCGATCTCAAGAAGAAGACTGTCGCCGAGATCATCGCCGCCAACGAGGCCGGCACGCTGCTCGCCTATACCGATGCGGAGCAGAAGGGCATCGGCCTGATCGACATCGCCATGGCCAGCGCGCCAAGGCCTGCCGGCTTCGTGCCGGTCGAGGGAGAACCGACCTCGGTCGTCATCCTCGGCGAGCGGGCTTTCGCCGCCGTGGTCACCTCGGGCGACAATTTCAAGCAGCCGGCCGGGCACCTCGCCACCATCGACCTGAAGACTAAGCAGGTCACGGCGACCTGCGAGCTCGGCGGTCAGCCGGATTCGATCACGCTCAGTAAGGACAAGGGCAAGCTCGTCATCGCCATCGAGAACGAGCGCGACGAGAAGCTGAACAAGGGCGCGCTGCCGCAACTCCCCGCTGGTAACCTCACCCTGATCGACCTCAAGGGCGGCGAAGCCGATTGCGCGTCGAAGCAGGTCGTCGAGCTCACCGGCATCGCCGCGGTCGAGCCGACCGACCCGGAACCAGAGTTTGTCGACGTCAACCAGGACGGGCTCGCCGTGGTGACGCTGCAGGAGAACAACCATCTCGTCATCGTCGACACCAGGACTGGCAAGGTTGTCGCGCACTTCCCGGCCGGTGCGGTCGATCTGAAGGCTATCGACAAGACCCGCGACGGCCAGATCAGCCCTGTCGAAGAACTGAAGGGCGTTGCGCGCGAGCCCGACGCCGTGCGCTGGCTCGACAATGACCGTTTCGTCACCGCCAATGAGGGCGATTGGAAGGGCGGCTCGCGCGGCTTCACGATCTTTCGCAAGGACGGCACGGTCGAGTTCGATTCCGGCTCGCTGGTCGACCATATCGCCATCAGGCTCGGGCATTATCCGGAGCGCCGTTCGGCGGCCAAGGGCAGCGAGCCCGAGGGCATCGAGGTTGGAACCTACGGCAATGACCAGCTGATCTTCGTCGGGCTGGAGAGGGCTTCCCTCGTGCTCGTCTTCAAGGATGAGGGGCCGGGCCGCGCGCCGCGCTATCTCCAGGCGCTGCCGGGCGGCATCGCGCCGGAAGGGCTGCTTGCCATTCCGCAGCGCAATCTCTTCGTCTCGGCTTCCGAGGCCGATCTAGGCGAGAAAGGCGGGCCGCGTTCGGCGGTGACGATCTATCAGCGCAGCGAGGCGCCGGCCGCCTATCCGACCATCCAGTCGGCTAACGTCGATGGCGTCCCGCTCGGCTGGGGGGCGCTGTCCGGTCTCGCCGCCCATCCGGAGCTGGCAGGTCGGCTCTTCGCCGTCACCGACAGCGCGTACTCGCCCTCCCGCATCCTCGAGATCGACGCGACGATCAAGCCGGCGACGATCACCGGCGCGCTGACGCTCAGCAAGGAAGGCAACCCCGCGGCCTACGATATCGAGGGCATTGCGACCCGCCCGGCCGGCGGCTTCTGGCTCGCCTCGGAGGGCAATCCCGAGCACAAGGAGAAGCCGACGAAGAACATCCTCCTGCGCGTTTCGGCCAAGGGCGAGATCGAGGAGGAGATTTTCCTGCCGGCGGAACTCGAGGCCCAGGCGTCGCGGTTCGGGCTCGAGGGCGTTGCCGTCACCGGCACGGGCGCGGACGAAACGGTTTGGCTCGCCGTGCAGCGCGAATGGGAGGATGATCCCAAGGGCAAGACCAAGATCCTGCGCTACAAGCCGGCCGACAAGAGCTGGGGCGTGCTGCATTATCCGCTGAGCGCGCCGGCGGCTGGCGCCTGGATGGGCCTCTCGGAACTGACTTATCTCGGCGACGAAACCTTTGCCGTGATTGAGCGCGACAACCAGTTTGGGGCCAAAGCGGTGAAGACGCTGGCGACCTTCTCCGTAAATGGCCTGAAGCCGGCTCCGCTGGGTGCCGCCGATATTCCGACCGTCGAGAAAAAGCTGCTGCGCGATCTGACGCCGGAGCTGATGAAGCTCGGCGGCTATGGGCTCGACAAGGTCGAGGGCATGACGCTCGACAAGGAGGGCAACCTCTTCGTCGTCACCGACAATGACGGCGTCGACGATTCCTCCGGCGAGACCCAGTTCTTCGCCTTCGGCAAGCTCGGAAAGTAGGCCTGCAAGACAAGGCCGACGGGCTCGATCTCCAGCTGCGTCAAGCGACCTCGTCATCCCGGCGCTACGCGGGCTTGCTGCGGCCGGAATGACGGCTCGCCTTGGTGGAAGGAGCGTCAGCCGACAGGCATCTTGCTGTCGCGACCGGCGCATGCGCTACTCCCACAAAAGCGGGAGAGTGGCGCATGACCCAAGGGGTTCTGTCACAGAGCAGCTCGCCGTCTCATGGCGAGCAGCATGGCTCCGTCCCTGCCCTGACGCTCGGCGCCCTCGGCGTCGTCTACGGCGATATCGGCACCAGCCCGCTCTATGCGCTCAAGGAGGCCGCCCGTGCCGCGAGCGCCGGCGGGACCTTGCAGCCGGCCGCGGTCGTAGGTTGCGTCTCGATGATCCTGTGGGCATTGATCCTGGTCATCTCGCTCAAATATTCGCTGCTGATCATGCGCGCCGACAATCGCGGCGAAGGCGGCATCTTGGCGATGCTGGCCCTGCTCAAGGCCCGCCATGCCAAGCCGGGCTCGGTACGGGCCTATGTGCTGGTGGGCGGCCTCGTCGGTGCCGCTCTGCTCTATGGCGACGGCGCCATCACGCCGGCGATTTCCGTGCTGAGCGCGATCGAAGGCCTCAAGGTCGATGCGCCGTTCCTGGCGCCGGCCATCGTTCCGCTGACCGCGATGATCCTGATCGGCGTCTTCCTCGTGCAGAGCAAGGGCACCGGCTTCATCGGCAAGCTGTTCGGGCCGATCATGCTGCTCTGGTTCATCGCCCTCGCGCTGCTCGGTATCCGGGGCATCCTGATGGCGCCGGATATCCTGGCCGCGATCAACCCGTTCAACGCGCTCTACTTCATCACCCACACCGCCCCGATCATTGGCTTCGCCGTGCTGGGCGCCACCTTCCTGGCCGTGACCGGAGGCGAGGCGATGTATGCGGATATGGGCCATTTCGGCCCGATGCCGATCCGCATCGCCTGGTTTGTCGTCGTGCTACCGGCGCTGATGCTCAATTATTTCGGTCAGGGCGGCCTGCTGCTGAGCCATCCCGAGGCGATCGCCAACCCGTTCTATCAGCTCGCCCCGGACTGGGCGCACTATCCCATGGTGTTCTTCGCGACGGCGGCCGCCGTCATCGCCTCGCAAGCGGTGATCACCGGCGCCTTCTCGCTGACCCGGCAGGCCGTGCAGCTCGGCCTCTTCCCCGCCATCCACATCCAGCACACGGCGGATGACCAGAAGGGGCAGATCTACATCCCGATCGTCAACTGGATGATCTGCCTGGCGACCCTCACCTCGGTCTTCATGTTTCGCTCCTCCGACGCCCTGGCCGGCGCCTATGGCATCGCCGTCTCGCTGCTGATGGCCATCACCACCGGGCTGGCGGCGCTGATCGCGCTGAAATGGGGCTACAACCCGATCCTCGTCGTGGCGGTCAACGGCTTCTTCCTGCTGATCGACCTCGCCTTCTTCTCGGCGAACCTGCCGAAACTGCACGAGGGCGGCTGGTACCCGCTGCTGCTGGCCCTGGTGCTGACGATGATCATGCTGACCTGGCGGCGTGGCCTCGCTTTGGTGGAGGCGGCGCGCGCGCGCCAGCGCGAGCCGGAGAAGGGGTTCTTGGACATGCTGGCGACGAATCCGCCGCTGCGCCTGCCAGGGACGGCCGCCTTCCTGGCCTCGGCCGCGCGTGGGCTGCCGATCTCGTTGACGCATTTCGTTCGCCACAACCACGCTTTGCACGAGCGCATTCTGCTGGTGACCGGCAAGCTCGAGGAGATCCCGCGCGTCTCCGACGAGAACCGGATCGAGCTGGTCGAACTCGCGCCCAGCGTCACGCGCGTGATCATCCATTTCGGCTTCATGGAGACGCCACGCATCCCGGACGGCTTGCACTGCGGCGTCGAGCGCGGCCTGCTGCCTGGCGTCGATCTCGCTGGGATGTCGTATTATATCGGCCGCGAGACCGTCATTCCGCGCGAGGAGATCGCGGGCATGGCGATGTGGCGCGAGGCGCTCTTCGCCTTCATGCAGCGCAACGCCGAGCGTTCCGCCGCCCATTTCCACATCCCGGCCACCCAGGTCGTCGAAGTCGGCGTCGAGATCGAGATCTAGGCGCCTCCGGCAAGGTCAAGG
>JAEXUU010000591.1 GCA_023452965.1 Pseudomonadota bacterium
CTGGGACACGCTGGTCGATGCCGACCCGGCCAACAACGCCGCGAGCTGGCAGTGGGTGGCGGGGTCGGGGGCCGATGCCGCGCCCTATTTCCGTATCTTCAACCCGGTGACCCAGGGCGAGAAGTTCGACCCCGACGGCGCCTATGTCAGGCGCTTCGTGCCGGAGCTGACGAAGCTCGACGCCAAGTTCATCCACAAGCCCTGGACTGCTCCGCAAGCCGTTCTGCGGGAGGCTGGAATCAGTCTCGGCGAGGACTACCCCCGCCCGATCGTCGATCTCGACTTCGGCCGCAGGCGTGCGCTGGCCGCGCTGGCAGAGCTCCGGGCCGAGACCGGATCGGAATCCGCCTGACACATGACCTCCGGGCCTGCGGGAACTTGGGCGCTCCGCAGGCTCCTGAACGAAACTGTCCGCGCCGTGTTGTCGGATCAACCTAAGACCGATCGTCCTATGGTCCTGAATTCGAAACAGGAGAGGCAAATGTCCTATTATGTCGACGGCTTCGTGCTCGCCGTTCCCAAGACCAAGATCGAGGAGTACCGCAAGCTCGCCAGCCTGGCCGGCGACGTCTGGATGGAGCATGGCGCGCTGAGCTATGTCGAATGCGTCGCCGAGGACGTGCCTTATGGCGAGCTCACCTCGTTTCCGCGAGCCGTGCAGGCCAAGGACGACGAGATCGTCGTCTTCTCCTGGGCGACCTACGAATCGCGCGCCAAGCGCGACGAGGTCATGGCCAAGGTGATGGCCGATCCCCGCCTGAAGCCGGACATGGAGAACATGCCCTTCGACGGCAAGCGGATGATCTTCGGCGGCTTCACCACCATCGTCGAACGCTGAGCATCCGGTGCGAGGTGCGGCGGCCGCTTCAGCCGTCGCGGTTCGCACCTCCGGCTAGCGCCCGCGCCGCCCAGAAATAGAGCGGATAGGGCAACAGCCTGATGAGCTTCAGGGTCCAGGCGAGACGGCGCGGGAAGACGATCTCGAAGCCGCCACGGGCGAAGCCATCGGTGATGCGCGCCGCTGCCGCCTGATCCGTCATCAGCAGCGGCATCGCGAAGGTGTTGCGCTTGGTCATCGGCGTGTCGACGAAGCCGGGATTGACCAGCTGCAGGCGGATGCCGAGGCGGTCGCATTCGAAGCGCAGGCTCTCGCAGAGATGGATCGCGGCCGCCTTGGACGCGCCATAGGCGCCGCTTCCGGGCATGCCCGCATAACCGACGAGAGAGGCGTTCACGGCGATCTGGCCCTTGCCGCGATCGCTCATGTTCTCCATCAGCGCCGCAAGCCCGCGCACGACGCCGAACAGGTTGACGGCGAAGATGCGCTCGAAGGTCGTCGCATCCAACCCGTCGGGCCGGTTTCCCTGGGCCGTGCCGGCATTCAGGAACGCCAGCGCGATCGGCCCGTGCACGCTCTCGATCCCCTCGACCACGGCACGCATCGCCTCGGGGTCGGTAACGTCGCCGGCATGGGCGACGATGCGCCCCGAAAGGCCGGCGCCCTGCAGTGCGACCTCCTCGAGCAATTCGAGCCGCCGCGCCGTGATCGCGACCGTCCAGCCGCGCCGCGCCAGTTCGAGCGCCACCGCCGCGCCGATACCGGAGCTCGCACCGGTGATCCAGGCGACGCCGTCCTTCGGCTGCATGCGTGGCATGGTCATCGAGGGGTCCCCACGCCGGTGACGGACCGGCGATCCAGCCCGGCAACCTAGTCACAGCTGCAGCGCGGCGGAAGCCCCGTCGGCGAAGAGGACGCCCGATCGCAGGCATCTTTGCCGCGGCCGCCGGGCCTGCGATAAGCTGACGATCCCAGGGAGATCTTCATGCCGACCGAATTGCTGTTCCGCGCCGACGCCTATCAGAGCGAAACCACAGCGACCGTGCTCGCCATCAACGAACGCGGCGGCATCGAGCTCGACCGGACGGTATTCTACGCCACGGGAGGCGGCCAGCCCGGCGATGCCGGCCTGCTGGTCACGGCCGATGGCCGCGAGATCACGATCGGCACCGCGATCTACAATCCGGAAGACAAGAGCCGCATCCTGCACGTCCCGCTCGAAGGCCAGGCGGCTCCGGCCATCGGCGACGCCGTCACCGCCCGACTCGACTGGCAGCGGCGGCTGAAGCGGATGCGCATTCACACCGCGCTGCATTTGCTCAGCGTCGTGCTGCCCTATCCGGTCACCGGCGGCGCCATCGGCGAGGGCGACGGCCGGCTCGATTTCGACATCCCGGAAGGCGGCCTCGACAAGGCCGAGATCGCCGAGAAGCTCAATGCGCTCGTGGCGCGCAATGCCGACGTCACCGAGAGCTGGATCACCGACGAGGAGCTCGACGCCAATCCCGGCCTGGTCAAGACGATGTCGGTGAAGCCGCCGCGCGGCTCCGGCCGCGTCCGGCTGGGCAAGATCGGCGAAATCGACCTCCAGCCCTGCGGCGGCACGCATGTGCGCAACACCTCCGAGATCGGTGAGGTCCTGGTCACCGACATCGAGAAGAAGGGCAAGCAGAACCGGCGCGTCCGCATCGCGCTCGGCTGAAGATCTTCCTTCAAGTCACTGAAATCAGACTCCTTCGAGGAAACGCCCCATGGCCAGCAACGATGTCTTCGTCTCCACGCAATGGCTGGCCGAGCGGCTCGACGCGCCGGACATCGTCGTCGTCGACGGCTCCTGGTACCTGCCGGCCCACGCCCGCGACCCGGCCGCGGAATATGCCGAGCGCCGCATCCCCGGCGCCGTGCGCTTCGACATCGACGCGGTGAAGGACACGACTTCGGCGCTGCCGCATATGATGCCGCGCCCCGAGGCCTTCGCCGCAGCGGTCGGCGCCATGGGGATCGGCGACGGCATGCGCATCGTGGTCTATGACGGGCTCGGCCTGTTCTCGGCGCCACGCGTCCGCTGGACCTTCCGCACTTTCGGTGCCCGCGACGTGGTGATCCTTGACGGCGGCATGCCGCAATGGCTGGCCGAGGGCCGCCCGGTCGAGGAAGGCGCGCCGCGCGCCCGCCAGCCGCGCAGCTTCACGGCGCGCCTCGATCATTCCGCCGTCGCCGACATGAACGATGTGGCGAAGGCGCTGGAGACCGGCTCGGCCCAGATCGTCGATGCCCGCCCGGCCGATCGCTTCCGCGGCGAAGCGCCGGAGCCGCGGCCTGGCGTCCGCTCCGGCCATATGCCGGGCGCGCTCAACCTGCCCTCCTCGGCGCTGGTGGCGAACGGCAAGCTCAAGGCGCCCGAGGCGCTCGCCTCCGCCTTCCGCGAGGCCGGTGTCGACCTCGACAAGCCGATGGTGACGAGCTGCGGCTCAGGCGTCTCGGCCGCAATCCTTTCGGCCGCGCTGGAGACGCTCGGCAAGCCTGCACGGGCGATCTATGACGGCTCCTGGTCGGAATGGGGCGCGAGCGACCGCCCGATCGCGACCGGCCCGGCGAAGGGCTGAGGCGCATCTCGCCTTTCACTCACATTCGGGCGTGGCGCCGCTGGAACACTCCGGCGCCCGCCAGCGGCAACTGTGGCCCAGGCGCCACAGATTACGGTTTCTTTGTGACATCGCCACCCGGCGTTTCGTTTTGGCCTTCCGCCGAAATTGACTGCATGCAAGTCATTCTAACGTTACGTTAACTCAGGATTCTCCAGAGCCCGGGCCTCGCGGCGCGGTGGGTGATGACGACTCTCGCCCCCGGTGCCGCTGCCTCTCCAGGCAGGGCGCAGTTGACGTAGCTCCGGCCGGTTCCTCCGGCCCGGATCGTCTGCTGCAAACATTGCGAGAGCCCGTCCTGCGATGGCTAACCGGATTTCCTATCGGAACCGCTCCTTGGCGTGCCTGCTCGGCAGTACGGCCATCGCCCTCGCCCTGCCCGGGCTGGCCCAGGCGCAGATGCGCTGGGACGGCAGTGCGAGCAGCGACTGGAACAACGGCGACAACTGGAACACCGGCGTGGCTCCGACAGCCGGCAGCAACCCGGTCGTCGCGGGCCCGGCGCCGGCGATGCCGGTCATTTCGGGCGGGACAACCAGCCTTGGAACCCTGTTCGTCGGCTACGAAAACGGCCTCGGCGGCTCCAGCCTCTACGTTCAAGGCGGCGCCAGCCTGACGACCGGCACAGCCGTTATCGGCGAGCAGTCTATCAACAATGCCGGCAATGCGCGGGAGACAGAATCCGGACTGGCGCGGCTTTCCGCGGCGTCGAGCTGGAACGGCGGCTCTATGTACATCGGCTCCTACGGTGCCGGCACGGTAGAAGTCCTCGGCGGCAGCACGCTGACCACAAGCAGCATGACCATAGGCGTGCATCACAACAGCACGACCAACCGGTCCGGCAACGGCACGCTGACGATCTCTGGAACGAGCTCTCAGTGGACAGCGAGCGGGAGCAGCACCATCGGCAGCAACGGCCGCGGCACGATCTCCGTTGCTGCGGGCGGCAAGGCGATCATCACGGGAGGAACGACCCTCGGGAGCGGCTCGACCGGTGTCGGAGTGGTCACGGTCAGCGGGACCGGCTCGCGCTGGGAAATTGCGAGCGGGATCTTCACCATCGGCAGCAGCGGCAGCGGTGAGTTCACCTTGAGCGGCGGCGCCACCGCCAAGACGGGGCGTATCAACCTCGCCAGCAGCGCCAACTCCTCCGGCGCGCTGACGGTCACGGGAGCCGGCAGTCGTTTCGAGGCGGGGCAGATCTGGGCAGGCCAGGGCTCCGCGGCCATGATCTCGGTGAACGCAGGCGGCGTGCTTCAGGGCACACATCTGCTCCTCGGCACCACGGCCACTGGCGAGGGCCGAGCGGAGCTGCGCGGCGCCGGCAGCCTGATCGCCAGCAGCACGTACACCGCAGTCGGATACCTGGGCAAAGGCGAGTTGACGCTCTCCGACAGCGCAACGCTGCGCGGCGTGGTCCACATCGCTCTTGGAGCCGGTAGCCGGGGCACGCTGAACATTGGCGCAGCCGCGGGCAGCACAGCTGCGGCAGCCGGCGTGATCGACGCCGCCACTGTCCAGTTCGGCGCCGGCACCGGCAAGCTGGCGTTCAACCACACCAGCACGGATTTTCGGCTCGCCGCCGAGATCAAGGGGGCCGGCACGATCGAGCATCATGCCGGCACGACCCTGTTCACCGGCAACGGCGGAAGCTTCAGCGGCACGACCTCTATTTCCGGAGGCACCTTGCTGGTCGGCGATGCCTCGGGTGGTTCGCTCGGCGGCGCGGTCTCGGTCCTCGCCGGCGGAACGCTCGGCGGCAGCGGCATGATCGGCAGCCTGACCCTTGCCAGCGGCGCCACGCTTTCGCCCGGAAACTCGGTGGGCATGCTGACGGTCGGCGGCAACGTGACCTTCAATGCCGGCTCGACCTATCGGGCCGAGATCGTCGGCGGCGCGTCCGATCTGCTCAGCGTCGGCGGCACGGCGAGCCTTGCCGGCACGCTGCAGCTCGTCGCCGGCGGCGGCAGCTACAGCTTCAACGCGCCCTATACGGTGCTGAGCGCGGCGGGTGGGCGCAGCGGCACCTTCGGCGCCGTCAACACCAGCGGCAGCTTCGGCGTCGGCGTCACCAGCGAAGTCACCTATGGCGGCAACGACGTCACGGTGACGCTGAAGCCCGGCTCCCTCGTCGATGCCGGCTCGAATCCGGAACAGGCGCCCCCGAGCCCGTCACCGGGCAATCCGCCGAGCCCGGCGCCCAATCCGGTCTACAGCACAGCCTCCCACCTCTCGCTGAACACCTGGTCGGTGGCCGCCGCGATCGACCGCGCCGTGGCGAACGGCGCCGATCCCTCCTTCCTCTACCAGATCTATGCCCGCGGCGACCGCCAGGCCCTGATCACGGCGCTCGGCACCTTGAGCGGCGAGGTCCACTCCACCATCGGCATGATGGGCTGGGAGGCCGCCGGCGGCTTCCTGCGGGCGATGCTCGACCCCTTTGCGGCCGGGCGCGACCCTAATGCCATGCCGGGCGCGGCCGGTGCCTTCGCGACCGCCGGAGCCTATGCCTCCTCCGGCTCGCAGGCCGAGCTACCCTCGGCCAAGGGGCCGCGGATCGCGCCGCAATTCGTGCCCGACCGGCTCTACAATCTCTGGGGCCAGGGCTTCGGCAGCAAGGGCCGCTCGGGCGCCGACATCGTGCGCGGCAGCCATGCCAGCGACGTGTCGAGCGGCCATCTTGCCCTTGGCATCGACTTTCGCGTCCTGCCCGACACCATCCTCGGCGTCGCGATCGCCGCCGGCGAAACGCGCTCCAGCCTGTCGGGCGCGCTCGGCGACGCCAAGGCGGACATGCTGCAGGCCGGTCTCTACGGCA
>JAEXUU010000610.1 GCA_023452965.1 Pseudomonadota bacterium
GGGGCTGCTCGCCGCCGCGGTCTAAAACCTGCCGCGCGGGCGCGCCGGCGAGCCGCTGCCCGGCCTCGACACGCCGCCGCCGCTCCCTGTCGCGACCCTGCGCACCGCGCTCGACGTCGCGCGCTGCGATGCCGCCGCGCGGGCCGAAGGTGTCGGCCTCGCAGGCCGGCTCGGCGGCGACGCGGCCGCCCGCATCCCGCTCTATGCCAACATCAACCGCCGCACCCGCGACCGCTCGCCTGCCGGCTTCGGGGCGAGCGCCGCGCATGCGCTGGCCCGCGGCTTTCAGGCGGTGAAGATCGCGCCCTTCGATGAGGTCGGCCCCAACTTGCGCGACGATGCCGAAGGTCGGAAGGCACTGGATGCGGGCATCGCCCGGATTGCCGCCGTCAGGGAGGCGCTCGGCCCGGACCGGCGTCTGATGGTCGATTGCCATTGGCGCTTCGGCGAGGCCCTGTCGGCGCGGCTCGTCGAGGCCATCCGCCCCTTCGGGCTCTACTGGCTCGAATGCCCGGTGGTCGAGGAACCCCGGCAGATTCCGGCCCTCGCGGCGATGCGCAAAACCCTCAATGCCCGCGGTACCCTGCTCGCCGGGCTCGAGGAGTTCACCGGTGCCCCGGCCTTCCTCGCCTATGCCGACGCCTATGACGTGATGATGCCCGACATGAAATATGTCGGCGGCGTCGCCGAGATGCTGCGCACCGCCGAGCAACTGGCCGAGCGCGGCATCGCCGTCTCCCCGCATAATCCGACCGGGCCGATCTGCCACGCCGCGAGCCTCCAGCTCTGCGCCGCCCTGCCGGGCTTCAGCATGCTGGAAATGCAGCTCGACGAGACGCCGCTGTTCTGGTCGCTGGCGCAGCCCAGCCTGCCGCCGGTCGACGGCGGGCTTTCCGCCTTGCCCGCCGGCGCCGGGCTCGGCGTCCCCCTCGACCAGCAGGCGATGAATACGCTCTCGACGGTCGATCTGCGCTTCTCGGCCTGAGGCAGGCCGCGACTAGCAGAAGTCGAAATCGACGCCCTCGTCGGCCTGCAGCACATGCTCGTCATAGAGCCGATCGTAGCCGCGGCGCCTCACCATGGGCGACTCCGGCAGGGCTTTGCGGCGCGCCTCCAGTTCGGCCTCGTCGACCAGCAGGTCGAGCCGGCGCTCTGCCACGCTGAGCCTGATCCGGTCGCCATTGCGCACCAGCGCGAGCGGGCCGCCGATCGCCGCCTCCGGCGCGACATGCAGCACGATCGCACCATAGGCGGTGCCCGACATGCGCGCATCCGAGATCCGCACCATGTCCTTGACGCCCTTCGCAGCGAGCTTGCGCGGGATCGGCAGATAGCCGGCTTCCGGCATCGCCGCGGCGCTCTTCGGCCCGGCATTCTGCAGGACGAGGACATCATCCGGGCCGACATCGAGATCGGGATCGTCGATCCGGGCGGCGAGGTCGTCGAGCGAGGAGAAGACCACGGCGCGGCCCTCATGCTCGAGCAGCCGCTTCTCGGCCGCGGCGCGCTTGACGATGGCGCCGCGCGGCGCGAGCGAGCCGAAGACGGCGACGAGGCCGCCATCGGGATCGACCGGCTCCTGGCGCGGGCGCACGATCGAACGGTCGACCTGGTCGATCAGCGGTTCGTCGATCAGCTCGCCCAGCGTCTTTCCGGTCACGGTCAGGCAGTCGAGATGCAGGAGATCGCGCAGCTCCTTCAGCACCGCCGGCACGCCGCCCCCGGCGAAGAAATCCTCCATGTAGTTGTTGCCGACCGGTTTCAGGTTCACCAGCACCGGCGTCTCGTCGGAGAGCCGATTGAGGCGATTGAGGTCGACCTTGATGCCGGCGCGGCGGGCGATGGCTGTGAGGTGCACGACGGCATTGGTCGAGCCGGATATCGCCAGCAGCATCCGCCAGGCGTTCTCGATCGCCTTCTCGGTGACGATCTGCCGGGGCAGCAGGGTTTGCGTGCCGATCAGCGCGACGGCGCGCTTGCCGCTCTCCTCGGCGCAGCGCAGGCGGTCGGCATGGACGGCCGGGATCGCGGCCGAGCGCGGCAGCGACAGTCCCAGCGTCTCGGCGATGCAGGCCATGGTCGAGGCCGTGCCCATCACCGCGCAGGTGCCGGCCGTGGTCGCGAGCCGGCCCTCGACCACATCGATCTCGGCCTGGTCGACGTCGCCGGCGCGGAAGCGGGCCCAGAAGCGCCGGCAATCGGTGCAGGCGCCGAGCCGCTCGCCCTTGTGACGGCCGGTCGACATCGGCCCGGCGACGAGCTGGACCGCCGGGACATTGGCCGAGAGCGCCGCCATCAATTGCGCCGGCACGGTCTTGTCGCAACCGCCCATCAGCACGACGGCATCGATCGGCTGGGCCCGGATCATCTCCTCCGTGCCCATCGCCATCAGGTTGCGGAACTTCAGGCTGGTCGGATTGAGGAAGACCTCGCCGAGCGAGATGGTCGGGAACTCGACGGGCAGGCCGCCGGCCATCAGCACGCCGCGCTTCACCGCCTCCAGCAATTCCGGGAAATGGCGGTGGCAGTTGTTGAAGCCGCTATAGGTGTTGGCGATGCCGACGATCGGGCGGGCCAGCGCCTCGTCGGAATAGCCCATCGAACGGGCGAAGGAGCGGCGCAGATAAGCTGCGAAGTCCGGGTCGCCATAGTTGGTCAGCCCCCCGGCGATGCCGCGCCCCTTTGGTTCCTCGCCCGCCATGCCCGCTCCTCCCTCGACCTGTTCTGAGGAGAAGCTTGCCGGGATCGCGGGTGCTGTCGAGGC
>JAEXUU010000682.1 GCA_023452965.1 Pseudomonadota bacterium
GATCACCCGTCCCCCACAACCCCCAACCCGGGGCCGCCCCGCGCCCCCGGAGCCTCGGATGGTGCGGAGGCTGTGGTCAGCCCCTCACTTCTTGACGAGCGGGCACTCGCTTTCGGACAGCGGCTTGAAGGCGTCGTCGGCCTTCAGCACCGCGACCTGCTTGTAATAGTCCCATGGAGCCTTCGATTCAGACGGCTTCTTGACCTCGAACAGGTACATGTCGTGCATCTTGCGGCCATCGGCGCGGACCGAGCCCTTGCCGAACAGCGGATCGTCCGTCGGCATTTCCTTCATCTTGGCCATCACCGCGGTCGGGTCCTTGCCCTTGGTCGCCTCGATCGCCTTGAGATAGTGCAGCATGCCCGAATAGACGCCGGCCTGGACCATGGAAGGCTTCTTGCCGCCATTGGCCTTGGCGAAGCGCTCCGACCAGGCACGGGTCCCGTCGTTGTTGTCCCAGTAGAACGCCTCGGTCAGGACGAGGCCCTGCGCCGTCTGCAGGCCGAGCGCGTGTACGTCGGTGATGAAGACCAGGAGCCCGGCGAGCTTCTGCCCGGCCGAGGTGATGCCGAACTCGCCCGCCTGCTTGATCGAATTGATCGTGTCGCCGCCGGCATTGGCGAGGCCGATGACCTTGGCCTTCGAGGCCTGGGCCTGGAGCAGGAAGGAGGAGAAGGCGGGGCCCGGGAAGGGCGTGCGCACCGCGCCGACGACCTTGCCGCCATTCTTGGTGACGATCGCGCCGGTGTCGCGCTCGAGCGCATGGCCGAAGGCGTAGTCGGCGGTCATCAAGAACCAGCTGTCGCCGCCGGCCTTCACCATCGCGCCGCCAGTGCCCTGCGCAAGGGCATAGGTGTCGTAGGTCCAGTGGATCGTGTTCGGCGAGCAGGCCTTGCCGGTCAGGTCCGAGGAGGCCGCGCCCGAATTGATGTGGATCTTGTTCTTTTCCTTGGTGATCTGGTTGACCGCCAGCGCGACCGACGAGGTCGGCACGTCGAGGATCGCGTCGACGCCGTCCTGGTCATACCACTGCCGGGCGATGGTCGAGCCGACGTCCGGCTTGTTCTGGTGGTCGGCCGAGACGATCTCGACCTTGATGCCCTTTTCCGCCGCCTTGAAGTCCTCGACGGCCATGCGCGCGGCGATCACCGAGCCCTCGCCCGAGAGGTCGGCGTAGAGGCCGGAGCGGTCGTTCATCACGCCGACCTTGACGCTGGTCTGGGCCTGGGCGGCACCAGCCGCCAGGGCGGCGAGCGCGGTCCCGAGAAGCAATGCTGTAGTCTTCATGCCGTTCCTCCACCTTATGTCTTTGTTCTGGACTGGTTCAGACGCCGAGATAGCCGTGCAGCTTGTCGATATTGGCGTCGAGCTCCTCGTTCGGGATCATGTCGATCACCTTGCCCTGCTCGACGATGTAGTGGCGGTCGGCGACGGTTTGGGCGAAGCGGAAGTTCTGCTCGACCAGGACGATGGTGAAGCCCTTCTGCTTCAGCATGCGGATGGTCGCGCCGATCTGGTCGATGATGACCGGGGCGAGGCCCTCGGTCGGCTCGTCGAGCAAGAGCAGGTTGGCGCCGGTGCGCAGGATCCGGCCGATCGCCAGCATCTGCTGCTCGCCGCCGGAGAGCTTGGTGCCCTGGCTGCGCAGCCGCTCCTTGATGTTGGGGAAGAGCTCGAAGATCTGCGCGACCGAGAGCCCGCCGGGCTTCACCTGCGGCGGCAGCATCAGGTTCTCCTCGACCGAAAGCGTCGAGTAGATGCCGCGCTCCTCCGGGACATAGCCGAGGCCGCGCCGCGCGATCGCGCGCGAGGGCAGGCCGATCGTCTCCTGGCCGCCGAAGCTGACCGAACCCTTGCGCTTACCGATCACGCCCATGATCGACTTCAGCGTGGTCGTCTTGCCGGCGCCGTTGCGCCCGAGCAGCGTCACCACCTCGCCCTCGCCGACGTCGAGATCGATGCCGTGCAGGACATGGCTCTCGCCATACCAGGCTTCGAGGCCGCGCACCTTCAGCAGCGGTTTCGTCCCGGCCTGCGCCTTGCGCTCCAGGGTCGCTTCAATGGCCATGGCCGACTCCCGAGCCGATATAGGCTTCGACCACGCGCGGGTCCTTCGAGACCGTGGCATAGTCGCCTTCGGCAAGGACCTGGCCGCGGGCGAGCACGGTGATGCGGTCCGACAGCGAGGCCACCACCGAGAGGTTGTGCTCGACCATCAGGATGGTGCGGTTCTTCGAGACCTTGCGGATCAGCGTCGCGATCCGGTCGATGTCCTCGCGGCCCATGCCGGCCATCGGCTCGTCGAGCAGCAGCATTTCCGGGTCGAGCGCCAGTGTCGTCGCGATCTCGAGCGCGCGCTTGCGGCCATAGGAGAGCTCGACCGCCGGCAGATCGGCAAAAGCGGAGAGGCCGACCGCCTCGACCAGCGCCAGCGCCTCCTTGTCGAGCGAGCGCAGCACCTCTTCCGAACGCCAGAAATCGAACGAGTCGCCGCGCTTGCGCTGCAAGGCGATGCGGACATTGTTCATCACGCTGAGCTGCGGGAACACCGCCGAGATCTGGAAGGAGCGCACCAGCCCCAGCCGCGCGATTTCCGCCGGCTTCTGCCGCGTGATGTCGCGCCCGTTATAGACGATCGAGCCGCGCGTCGGTGCGAGAAACTTGGTCAGAAGATTGAAACAGGTCGTCTTGCCGGCGCCATTGGGGCCGATCAGCGCGTGGATCGTGCCTCGCTTGACGCTGAGGTCTACGCCATTGACTGCTGTGAAGCCGGCGAATTCTTTCGTAAGACCCGACGTCGAGAGAATAATATCCTCAGACATACAACTCACGCATGTCGGTCACCCCGTTCAACCTTGTTTGATCGTTTCCCCTAGTTCATCATGCTGCACCGCGCATATCACCCATGTCAACGGCGCGGGTGTGCGGGTTCGTCCATCCCGTTGTGCGACGGCGCCGGGCCTAGACCAAAGGTGTAGACCGAGTTGCAAGCTGAGTTCGCTTGTCGAGCAGCGCCCGGTTCAGGGATGCCGGTCGGGCTACGCAGCGCATCTTCCGATTGTCTGTGTCGCTTCTAGAATGGAAGTGCAGGGAGAAATCGTCGTTAGGTAATCGTTACAAGACGTCCACGGATTGACGTAGCGTTCTGGCTTCGCGATCCTGTTTTCCGGGTTTATGCGGAGCGTCCGTTATGTTCGTCTCCTTGCGACTGCTGTCTACCCTGCCGCTGACGATGCTCCTGGTGGCGGCCTTTTGCTGGTTTTTCGTTCCGGCTCACGCCTTCGCGGAAGCGCGCGTCGCGCTGGTCGTCGGCAACGGCGCTTACGTGAACGTCGCATCGCTGGCAAACCCGCTGGGGGATGCGAAGGCGATGGCCGCCTCGCTCAGACGTCTGAATTTCGAGGTCGTCGAGGGCTACGATCTGAATGTCGTGGCGATGACCCGAATCGTTCACGAATTCGCCAGGAGGATGGAGGGGGCGAAGGTCGGCCTGATCTTCTATGCCGGGCACGGAATTGCCGTTGGCGATGAGAATTATCTGCTGCCCGTCGATGTCGATCTGAAGTCTGAATCCGATCTCGATTTTCGCGCGGTCAATCTCGATTTCGTCATCAGGCAGATGCAGCGTGAGGAGCGCGTCAACATCGTCGTGCTCGATGCCTGTCGCGACAATCCCTTCGCATCGCGCTTCAGCACCAGAACGCGGTCGATCTCGCGCGGGCTCGTACCGGTCGAGCCGCGCGGCG
>JAEXUU010000719.1 GCA_023452965.1 Pseudomonadota bacterium
CCTGTGACGGTCTGCCCCGCTGCAATGCCGAACCTGCGCCCCAATCTGAATGCCCGATGAAGACAAGGGGCGCTTCGGGCCTGCGCAAAATCGGCCCGTGCTGATGAGGATTGGATCATGAGCAGAATGAAGTTGCTGGCCGCCGCCTTCACTGCGGCGCTGATGGCCGGCGGGGCCCTAGCGGCCGCAAACGAGCCACCGGAGTCCAAGCTTATAGCCATAAGAAAGATCAGCGAGGCCCAGGCCCGCGCCATCGCCTTTGACCATGGGCTCGTCCATGTCGAGGAGATCTCGTTTCTGGATGGGCGCTGGGAGCTCGCCGGGCGCGATGTCTCCGGCGACGAGCTTGTGATCGACCTGAACGCCAAGGACGGCTCGCGCCTGCGCTGAGGGCTTCGCAGGCAGAAAACGCCGCGAGGAAGCGTCTCATTCTGGCAACCCTTGCGACGCTTCGCGATAAATGAGCCGGGAAACCGCCCTGCTCTCTTTCCCCCCGCGCCGACAGTGCCTATATTCGCTTTGCCGTTCGCAAGGACGGCTATGGCGATAAACGGACGTCGTAATAAGCCTTTCGGACCCGGGGGCGGTACCCGGCGCCTCCACCACAGCCCTGCGGCGCGAGCGGCAGGAGACTTGCAGCCCTCGGGTTGCAGGGCTGCGGCGGGGGCGAAATAGGATCGACGAGGGTGTAAAGGCCGTCTTTTTGCTCGGTATGGTTCCGCCGTTACAGGGCTAACGCATAGTTGCCAACGACAACAATGCTCGGGTTGCTGTCGCCGCGTAAGCGGTGCTGGTTCCCAAACCTAAGTCCTTCCGTTTAGCGACGTAAGGCGGGGCTCGGAGGCGCCTGGCAACAGAAGCCTCCACTTTTTTTGGAGGAAGGGCGGCCTGCCGGTTGAGCGTTGCGCGAAAAACTGGGAACCGGTCGTCTCGCGGGAGCCATGCTCTCCAATGATGGACTAGACGGAATCCGGACGCGATGACCCAGGACATTCTCCGCTACGACCTGATGGTCCAGGACGCGCTCAAGGGAGTCGTCCGCAAGATCCTGTCAGAGGCGGGCCGCGACGGTTTGCCGGGCGACCATCATTTCTACATCACCTTCCGGACCACGGCGCCGGGCGTGCGCCTGTCGCAGCGGCTGCGCGAGAAGCACCCGGACGAGATGACGATCGTGCTCCAGCACCAGTTCTGGGACCTGAACGTCAGCGACCACGCCTTCGAGGTCGGCCTGTCCTTCTCGGGCGTGCCCGAGCGCCTGCTGATTCCCTATGATGCGATCACCACCTTCTTCGATCCGTCGGTCCAGTTCGGGCTGAAGTTCGAGACGCAGGACGCTCCCGGCGAGGCGCAGGCGGAAGCCGCCGAGGCGCCGAAGGGCCCGCGCGGCGCCGCCTCCGAGCCCAGCGTCGCCCCGGCCGCTCCTCTCGCCCTCGCCGGCAAGGCCCCGCAGAAGGCGCTGCCGGCTGCCAAGCTGAAACCCGGCGCCGCCGAGGACACTGAGGCTCCTGCCGAGGCCGCGGAGAAATCCGAAGCCGAGGAGGAAGGCGGCGCCCAGGTCGTCAGCCTCGACGCATTCCGCAAGAAGACCTGAGATCCTGCCATGACCGAGTATCGTTCCGAGACCGATTCCTTCGGTCCGATCTCCGTCGCCGCCGATCGTTACTGGGCGGCACAGACCCAGCGCTCCCTGGAGAACTTCCGCATCGGCGGGCCCGCCGAGCGCCTGCCCTTGCCGCTCGTCCACGCACTGGTGCTGGTCAAGAAGGCCGCCGCCATCGTCAACACCCGCCTCGGCCTGCTCGATGCCAAGCTCGAGGCCGCCATCGTCCAGGCGGCCGACGAGGCACTGTCCGGCCGCTTCGACGACCATTTCCCGCTGGTGGTCTGGCAGACCGGGTCCGGCACCCAGTCCAACATGAACGCCAACGAGGTCCTGGCCAACCGCGCCAACGAGATCCTCGGCGCGGGCCTCGGCGCCAAGAGCCCGGTCCACCCCATCGACCACGTCAACAAGGGCCAGTCCTCCAATGACAGCTTCCCGACGGCGATCCACATCGCCGCCGCGCTCGCCGTCTCGCGGGACCTGCTGCCGGCGCTGACCCGGCTCAAGGACGCGCTCGACGTCAAGGCCAAGGCCTATGCCGACCTCGTCAAGATCGGCCGCACCCATCTGCAGGACGCCACACCGGTCACGCTCGGCCAGGAATTCTCCTGCTATGTCGCGCAGATAGAGCTCGGCATCGCCCGCATCGAGCAGACCCTGCCCGGCCTGCTGGCGCTCGCCCAGGGCGGCACCGCGGTCGGCACCGGCCTCAACGCCCATCCGGACTTCGCCAAGGCCTTCTCGGCCGAGATCGCGCGCCTGACCGGCCTGCCCTTCCGCACCGCCGACAACCTCTTCGAGGCGCTGGCGAGCCATGGCGCGCTGACCGCGCTCGCCATGGACCTGTTCAAGATCGCCAACGATATCCGCCTGATGGGTTCGGGCCCGCGCTCCGGCCTCGGCGAGATCAGCCTGCC
>JAEXUU010000778.1 GCA_023452965.1 Pseudomonadota bacterium
GAGATCCGCCTCGCCTACCGGATCAAGTATCCCGGCGACCGCGAGGTCGTCTTCGACCAGACGCGGCGGTAGCTCTCGTCATTGCGAGCGAAGCGAAGCAATCCAGGGGGACGAAAGAGCCCTGCCGCTCCTGGATTGCTTCGTCGCTGCGCTCCTCGCAATGACGGATCGGGCGCCCCGCTCCGCCCTATTCCGCAGCGACGGCCTGCCAGCCCTGGCCGAGTTCCTGCTCGACGAGGCCGACCCAGTAGCGCACGCCGGTCGGGATGATCGCGTCGTTGAAGTCGTAGAGCGGGGTGTGCAGGCCCTTGAAGGAGCCGTCCGCCTCGACGCCGTTGCCGATGCGCATGAAGGCGCCGGGGCAGACCAGCATCATCTCGGCGAAGTCCTCGCCGCCCGTGCCGCGCAGCATCTGGCCGTTGACATGCGCGGGATCGACGGCGGACGAGGCCGCTGCGACTGCGACCTTCACCTGCTCGGCCGCGTTGACCAGCGGGCTGGTGCCGCGGTGATAATAAGCTTCCGCCTCGCAGCCCCAGGCCTGCGCCGTCGCAGGGGCGAGCTCGGCGATGCGCCGCTCGACCAGCGCACGCACCTCCTGCGAATAGGTCCGCGCCGTGCCGCCGATGACCAGTTCGGACGGGATGACGTTCGAGGCGTTCTCGTCGCCGCCATGGATGAAGCCGACGCTGATCACGGCCGTGTCGAGCGGCGCGACATTGCGGCCGATGATGCCCTGCAGGCCGAGCACGAAATGCGCCTGCGCATAGGTGACGTCGGTCGAGCGATGCGGCTGCGAGCCGCCATGACCGCCGACGCCGCGGAAGGTCACCCGCCACGAATCGGCCGCCGCCAGGAAGGGGCCGACCGCCGTGCCGAAATGCGAGGCCGGCACGCCCGGCGTATTGTGCAGGCCGTAGATGGCGTCGCAGGGGAAACGCTCGAACAGCCCGTCCGCGAGCATGGCATTGGCGCCGCCGCGGCCCTCCTCGGCCGGCTGGAAGATCAGGTTGACCGTGCCACCGAAATCCCGGTTCTCGGCGAGGTAGCGCCCGGCCGCGAGCAGCATGGTGGTATGCCCGTCATGGCCGCAGGCATGCATCCGGCCGGGAAACTTCGAGGCATGCGGCAGCCCGGTCAGCTCCTCGAGGGCGAGGCAGTCCATGTCGGCCCGCAGGCCGATGGCGCGCTGGCCCGGCCCCTTGCCGCGGATGACGCCGACGACACCGGTCTGGCCGATATTCTCGGTGACCTCGACGCCCCATTCGCGCAGCTTGTCGGCGACGAGCTTGGCTGTGCGATGCTCTTCCAGGCCGAGCTCGGGATGGGCGTGGATGTCGCGGCGGATCGCCGTGAACTCGGCATGGTTTTGGCCGAGCCAGTCGTCGAGCTTCGTCATGGTCGCGTTCCCCTTGCCGGCGGCGTTCTTCTGCAGGCATGGCTCATGCCATCGCCAGCCACCGTCCCTTGGATTCATAGGGCCGATCGCCGCCATCTCCCTCTGCGGCAACGGCAAAACCGCCATGCTTCTCGGGACTGGCCAGCGGCCGAAGCCGGCGAGCTCTGCCGGCGCGGGCCGGGAACGGGCGCGATCAACCCGCCATCTCGACCTCGGCGCTGCGGCCGAGATCGGCCATCCACTGGCGGTAGCGCGGCTGGGCCTCGAGCTGGTGGGCATAATGCCGGCGCAGCGCATCGGTGAGCCGGCCACCGCGCTTCAGCGCCTGGTCGGCGAAGCCGATCATCACCGAGTTCGGCCAGGCCTGCGGCCGGATCGCCCGCAGCCGCGCGAACAGTGCGTCCTCGCCCTCATCGGCATGGACCTGCGCGATCAGCGACAGCATCGCCGCGGTCGAGCGGGAAATGCCCATATGGCAATGCACGAGCAGGTGCCCCTCCTGCCGCTTCAAGGCCGACTCGCGCAGCTTGGCGCCGAAGTCGAGGATTTCGTCGACATGCGCCTCTGTGGGATGCACGCGGCCTTCCTGCGGCGTGATGATGTCGTGGAAGCGCAATGTCGTGCGCTCATGCGCGTCATAGGCCACGAAGGACTGCAGCTCCGGCAGATCCGGATCGAGCAGCGAGAGCACATGGCTGACGCGGCGCTGGCTCTGCGCCGGCAGTTCCTCGATCCCGCAGATGGTCAGCGTCGAAATGGCGATCGGTTGCATCGTTGGCGGGCCCCAAGGTGACGGATGGCGCCGGGTTAATCCTCCCCGCCCGCCCCCGCAACAGCGATAACCGCAGGGCTGCCCTTCGTCCGTCGACGCGAGCACAGGTCAAGCGCGGAACCGCAGAGCGGGACGAGGCTGCGACGGGGGGCGACCAAACGTCGCCCTCCTATGGCCAGCCACCGCGCAGTCGCAGGCGGAAGCGGCGAGCGGCCGGGCCAGTTCTTTCCCCGGCTTTCCCGGTCGCAGCCTTGACCTTGCCATGCTCTTGGAGGAAGAGGGGTTGCAAGGACCTCCCCGAAACCCCGGCCTTGCGCCGGGGTTTTCGTTTGTGCGGGCGCTTTGCGCCGGTGTGCTTTCGCTTTGGCCCGAATCGGCCGGACGATGGGATTTCGCGCCGGCCCAACCTGGAGCATGGTCCGGTTGCGGAAGTGATCCCACTTTCGCGGAACGGGCTTCGGCAGCGAGAGAAAGGTCACCACCATGGCGAACGTGGTCGTGGTCGGCGCCCAGTGGGGCGACGAGGGCAAGGGCAAGATCGTCGACTGGCTGTCGAGCCAGGCCGATGTGGTCGTCAGGTTCCAGGGCGGCCATAATGCCGGCCATACGCTCGTCATCGACGGCGTCGTCTACAAGCTCTCCTTGCTGCCTTCAGGCATCGTGCGCCCGGGCAAGCTTTCGGTGATCGGCAACGGCGTCGTCGTCGACCCCTGGCACCTCGTCGAGGAGATCGCCCGGCTGCGCGCCCAGGGCGTCGAGATCTCGCCTGCGAATCTGCGCGTCGCCGACAATGCGACCCTGATCCTGCCGCTGCATCGCGAGCTCGACCATTTCCGCGAGACCTCGAACACCACGCTGAAGATCGGCACGACCAAGCGCGGCATCGGCCCGGCCTATGAGGACAAGGCCGGCCGCCGGGCGATCCGCGTCATCGACCTCAAGGACCGTACCGTTCTCGAGGCCAAGATCGAGCGTTTGCTGGCCCACCACAACGCGCTGCGCCGCGGTCTCGGCATCGCCGAGGTCGACGGCGCCGAGCTGCTCGCCCAGCTCACCGAGATCTCCGCGCAGATCCTGCCCTATGCCGACACGGTCTGGGCCCTGCTGGACGCCGAGCGCCGCGCCGGCAAGCGCATCCTGTTCGAGGGCGCCCAGGGCGCCCTGCTCGACGTCGACCACGGCACCTATCACTTCGTGACCTCCTCCAACATCGTCGCCGGCCAGGCTGCGACCGGCTCCGGCCTCGGCCCCTCCGCCGTCGGCTATGTGCTGGGCATCGCCAAGGCCTACACCACCCGCGTCGGCGAAGGCCCGTTCCCGACCGAGCTCTTCGACGAGATCGGCGAGCTGATCGGCCAGAAGGGCAAGGAATTCGGCGTCGTCACCGGCAGAAAGCGGCGCTGCGGCTGGTTCGACGCCTGCCTCGTCCGCCAGACCGTCAAGACCTCCGGCATTGACGGCATCGCGCTGACCAAGCTCGACATCCTCGACGGCTTCAAGGAGATCAAGGTCTGCACCGGCTATCGCCTCGACGGCCAGATTCTTGAGCATCTGCCGGCCGGCCAGAGCGACCAGGCCCGCGTCGAGCCGATCTACGAGACCATTCCCGGCTGGGAAGGCTCCACCGCCGGGGCCCGCTCCTGGGCCGAGCTGCCGGCCCAGGCGATCAAGTATGTCCGGCGCATCGAGGAGCTGATCGGCGCCTCTGTCTCCGTGCTTTCGACCAGCCCGGAGCGCGACGATACGATCCTGGTCCAGAACCCGTTCGAGGGTTGACGGACCGGGACAACACGGACATTTGAGGCCAATGGCCGATTTTCACCCCATTCTGGCGCGGGCGATCGCCGGGCTGACCGACAAGTCGCCCGAGGCGCGCCGGGCGGTCTATGACCGTGCCCGCGCCGCCCTGCTCGCCCAGCTGCGCAGCCTCGACCCGCCGCTCTCCGAAGCCGACATCACCCGCGAGCGGCTGTCACTCGACGAAGCGGTCTCGCGCATCGAGGCCGAGATCGCGCTCGCCGAAGCGATCGAGCCGAGCTTCCCGCCGCAGCCGTCGGGCGAGCGGCGCAGCGCCGAGCCGGCGCCACCCGCAAGGCCGGAGCCGCCGGCGGAGCGCCCCGCTCCAGTCCCAGCCGCAGCCGACGAAGCCCGCTTCGAAGAGCCGCCGCTGCGCGAGGAAACCGCGCCGATCCGCCCCCGCGTCGCCCCGCCGCGCGCGCGCAGCGTCAATCCGGGCCACATCCGCACCGCGGTCGTCGGTGTCGGCGTCGCGCTTGCCGTCGCGGTGATCGCGGGCGCCGCCTATTACGTCAACAAGATCAATCCGCAGCCGGAGCAGACCGCCAGGCCGCGAACCGAGACGCCGGCCCAGCCGGCCCAGCCCGAGCATTCCGGCAAGATCAGCGAACGTGCCGGCACGCCCGAGACGCCGGCATCCCAGCCCGGCAATGCGCGCAGCACCCCGGGCACGCCAGGCCAGACCAGCGACATCGCCGTCGCCCAGCGCGCCGTGCTCTATATCGAAGTGCCCGAGGCGCCGCAGCAGCCGCGCACGGTGCCCGGCCGCGTCTTCTGGCGGCTCGACAGCGACACGGTCGGCCAGGGCCAGCCGGTCGAGACCATCGTGCGCGCGACCGTCGAGGTTCCCGATGCGGGGCTCGCACTGGACTTCACCATCCGGCGCAACACCGACCAGGCCTTCCCGGCCTCGCACATCATCGGCATGCGCTTCACCACCACCGGCGAGGCGGCGAGCGACGCGATCCGCGAGGTCGGCGTGCCGCAGTTCAAGACCGATGAGAGCGAGCGCGGCGCGCCGCTCTCGGCCATCGCCTCTGCGCTGGGCGAGAACCTGTTCGTGGCAGCGCTCTCGAACGTCCAGATCGAATCCGACCGCAATCTCGATCTGCTGCAATCCAGGTCCTGGATCGACCTGCCGGTGCGCTTTGCCTCCGGCCGACGCGGCATCATCACCTTCGAGAAGGGCGTCTCCGGCAACCAGACCATCGCCGACGCGCTCGCCCGCTGGCGCGGCTGAGGCCCTCGGGCGTCTACCTGGTCGCCAGGCCGAGCTTCTCCGCGGCCGAAAGCAGCCTCTGGTCACGCGTCCAGAGGCCGGCCCCGGCAAGTCGCGCCGAGGCCAGGAGGTGGACGTCGACATAGCCGATCCCGAGCCCGTTCAGGCGCTCCCGCTCGACCAGAGCCATGACCTCGCCATGTGTCGCGATGGCAGCCTGGGGCAACTCCTCCAAGATCTCGATGACCGCGCCGCGCCTTGCCAGCGAACCGAGCGCGATCTCCCCCACGACGAAGGGATGCATGAGGATCTGATTGTCCGAGAGCAGCGCCGCGAGCCGCGCCTCGCTACGACGCAGATGGTCGATCCAGATTGAAGTGTCGGCGAGGATCACGCCGCAGGCAGGCGGCGGCGCGGCGCGGCGCTGGCATCCGGGTCCGAGCCTCCCAGCTTTATCGCTCGTCTCGCCGCCTCGCGCTGGATGAGCGCGGTGAGCGCCTCGCGCAGCAGCATCGAGCGTTCAGTGATCCCCGTATAGGCCTGAGCCCTTTCGACGAGCTCATCGTCCAGAGTGACGGTCGTTCGCATCGCCTTCTCCACCGGCATCATTCATAGCATCAGGTGATGCAATAATCCATGCCTGCAGCGATGCGCCCGTCGAGTCGCGGCCTCAGCCGCCGGCCACCTTCTGGTAGTCCTTCACATCGGAGAAGCTGATGTCGGGCGCACGCTCGGCATCGTATTTCAGCGTGAACTGCGACGAGGCCATGAACACAGGGTCGCCGTCGAGATCGTCCGCCATCGAGGACGGCTTCAGCGCGACGAATTTCTGCAAGGCCGCCTTGTCCTCGCTCGAGACCCAGCGCGCGATCGAGAACTGGCAGGGTTCGAAATCGACCGGCAGCGAGTACTCGACGTCCATGCGTTCCTTCAGCACGTCGAGCTGCAGCGCGCCGACGACGCCGACGATGGCGGGCGCCCCGTCATGCGGCAGGAAGAGCTGGACGACGCCCTCCTCGGCCATCTGCTGCAGCGCCTCGCGCAGCTTCTTGGCCTTCATCGCGTCCTTCAGCTTGACGCGGCGCAGTATCTCCGGCGCGAAGGAGGGCACGCCCTTGAAGATGATCTCCTCGCCCTCGGTCAGCGTGTCGCCGATGCGCAGCGTGCCGTGGTTCGGCAGGCCGACAATGTCGCCGGCATAAGCCTCCTCGGCGATCGAACGGTCTCGGGCGAAGAAGAACTGCGGCGCGTTCAGCGGCATCGGCTTGCCGGTGCGCACCAGCTTCGCCTTCATGCCGCGCGAGAGCTTGCCCGAGCAGACACGCATGAAGGCGATGCGGTCGCGATGGTTCGGATCCATGTTCGCCTGGATCTTGAAGACGAAGCCGGTCATCTTCGGCTCGTCCGCCTCGACCGCGCGCTTGTCGGCGATCTGGGCCCGCGGGCTCGGCGCATGGCGGCCGAGCGCGTCGATCAGGTCGCGCACGCCATAGTCGCGCAGAGCCGCGCCGAAATAGAGCGGCGTCAGATGGCCCTCGCGGAAGGCCGTCAGATCGAACGGCTTCAGGCCCTCGCGCGCCAGGAAGACCTCTTCGCGCCAGCTGTCGACCGCGCCGTTCGGCAGGAGCTCGTCGAACAGCTTGTCGTCCTCGCCGGCGACAGGCGTGCCGGCATCGGTCTCGTCGCCCTTCTGGTTGCGGCGGAAGGTGTTCGAGGCGAAATCCAGCGTCCCGACGAACTCGCGCCCGCGCCCGACCGGCCAGGTCATTGGCGCGACGTCGAGCGCCAGCGTCGTCTCGATCTCGTTGATCAGGTCGAACGGGTCGCGCGTCTCGCGGTCGACCTTGTTGATGAAGGTCACGATCGGGATGTCGCGCAGGCGGCAGACCTCGAACAGCTTCTTGGTGCGCGCCTCGATGCCCTTGGCGGCGTCGATCACCATGACGGCGCTGTCGACCGCCGTAAGGGTCCGATAGGTATCCTCCGAGAAGTCCTCGTGGCCCGGCG
>JAEXUU010000034.1 GCA_023452965.1 Pseudomonadota bacterium
CCACATGCTCTATGACGAGCCGCGCGGCCTGCGCGACTACGACCATGGCAAGCTCCACGATATCGGGGACGTGATCGAGGCCGGGCGCGCCGCCCTCAAGGATCCGGCCGCGAGCGCCGCGCTCGAGACCGAGATGACGCAGGGTACGGGCTCCGACCTCGCCATCATCCTCTACACCTCGGGCACGACCGGCCGGCCCAAGGGCGTGATGCTCAGCCATTACAACGTCATCACCGCCGCCGAGATCGGCTGCGCCTTCGACGGGCTGAACGAGAGCGACGAGATCATCGCCTATCTGCCGATCGCCTGGGTCGGCGACCATGTGTTCTCCTATGCCCAGGCGATCATCGCCGGCTTCTGCGTCAACTGCCCGGAGGGCCCCGAGACCGTCGTCGACGACCGCCGCGAGGTCGGCACCACCTACGCCTTCGCGCCGCCGCGCGTCTTCGAGACGATGCTGACCATCACCATGGTGCGCATGGAGGATGCCGGCCCGCTGATGCGCAAGGTGTTCCACTACTTCCTCGGCGTGGCGAAGAAGTACGGCGAGAAGATATTGAACGGCGAGCCCGTGCCGCTCGGCGCCCGCCTCCTCTACAAGCTCGGCGACATCATCATCTACGCGCCGCTGCGCAACCGCTTCGGCCTGACCAACATCAAGGTCGGCTACACTGCGGGCGAGGCGATCGGCCCTGAGCTCTTCCGCTTCTACCGCTCGATCGGCGTCAACCTGAAGCAGCTCTACGGACAGACCGAGGCCGGCGTCTACATCACCATGCAGCCGGACGGCGAGATCAAGGCCGATACGGTCGGCCGGCCGGCCCCGCAGGTCGAGATCCGGATCGACGACAATGGCGAGGTCCTCTACCGCTCGCCCTCGATCTTCCGCGGCTACTACAAGGACGAGGAGAAGACCGCCGAGACGATGACCGCCGACGGCTATGTCCGCTCCGGCGATGCCGGCTTCTTCGACGAGGGCGGCCACCTCAAGATCATCGACCGCGCCAAGGATGTCGGGAAGCTCAATTCGGGCGATCTGTTCCCGCCGAAATACATCGAGAACAAGCTCAAATTCTATCCGAACATCAAGGAGGTCGTCGCCTTCGGCCAGGGCCGCGACTACGCGACCGTCGCGCTGAACATCGACCTCACCGCCGTCGGCAACTGGGCCGAGCGCAACAATGTTGTCTACGCCTCCTACCAGGAGCTCGCCGGCCACCCGCTGGTCTACGACATGATGGCCAAGCACGTCGACGAGGTGAACCGCTCGCTCGCCGCCGAGCCGATGATGGGCGGCGCCCAGATCAAGCGCTTCCTGATCCTGCACAAGGAACTCGACGCAGACGACGGCGAATTGACCCGCACCCAGAAGGTCCGCCGCGGCTTCATCGCCGAGCGCTACGCGCCGCTGGTCGAGGCGCTGTACAATGGCTCCACCGAGGCCGACATCTCGACCGAGGTCACCTTCGAGGACGGCCGCAAGGGCATGATCTCGGCCAGGGTCAAGGTCCGCGACGCCAACACCTACCCGGTCACGGCCCCGGCCGGCGCCATCGCGGCGAAGGAGGCGGCATGAACGCGCATCCGATGAACGTCACCGGCGAGCCGGTCACCGGCAAGGGCGATGTCCTGCTTTCGGTCGAGAACGTCTCGCTGCGTTTCGGCGGCGTGAAAGCGATCACCGACGTCTCCTTCGACATCCGCAAGGGCGAGGTTCGCGCCATCATCGGCCCCAACGGCGCCGGCAAGACCTCGATGCTGAACTGCATCAACGGCTTCTACCATCCGCAGGAAGGCCGGATCACCTATAAGGGCGTCCGGCGCAGCAAGGTCCGCCCGCATCAAGCCGCCGCCGCCGGCATTGCCCGCACCTTCCAGAACGTCGCCTTGTTCAAGGGCATGTCGACCCTCGACAACATCATGACCGGGCGCACGCTGAAGATGCGCAAGGGCTTCTTCTGGCAGGCCCTGCGCCACGGCCCGGCGATGAGCGAGGAGATCGAGCACCGCAAGGTCGTCGAGGACATCATCGACTTCCTGCAGATCGAGCACATCCGCAAATTGCCGGTCGGCAAGCTGCCCTACGGGCTGCAGAAGCGCGTCGAACTCGGCCGGGCGCTCGCCATGGAGCCGGAGCTGCTCCTGCTCGACGAGCCGATGGCCGGTATGAACCTCGAGGAGAAGGAGGACATGTGCCGCTTCATCCTCGACGTGAACAACCAGTTCGGCACCACCATCGCTTTGATCGAGCACGATATGGGGGTCGTCATGGACCTCTCCGACCGTGTCGTCGTGCTCGAATACGGCCGCAAGATCGCCGACGGCACGCCCGACGAGGTCAAGGCGAACCAGAAGGTCATCGATGCCTATCTCGGAGTGGCGCACTGATGACCGCCGCACTGAAGAACCCGCGCGCAGAGGGAAAGAGCGCATGAGCGACGTCGCCGCGCAGCCCGCGCCCAGTCTCCTTGCCAATGGCTGGATCAAGACCGGCCTGATCGTCGTCGGCGTGATCGCCGCGGCACTGATCGGCGCCCAGCTCGACTCGTCGGGCACCATTCACAAGATCTTCGTCGACCCGTTCCAGCAGATGGTCCAGGCGCCCGATTTGCTCGCCCAGACGATCTGGGAAGGGCTGGTTTCGGGCGTGCTCTATGCGCTGATCGCGCTCGGCTTCGTCCTGATCTTCAAGGCTTCCGGCGTCTTCAACTTCGCCCAGGGCATCATGGTGGTGTTCGCGGCGCTGACCCTGGTCGGCCTGCACGAGAAGGGCGTCCCGGCCTTCCTCGCGGTCTTCCTGACGCTCGGCGTGATGTTCGTGCTCGCCGTCACCATCGAGCGCGTGGTGCTGCGCCCGCTGGTCAACCAGCCCGACATCATCCTGTTCATGGCGACCTTCGGGATCACCTATTTCCTGATCGGCTTCGGCGAATCCGTCTTCGGCGGCAACCCCAAGCAGATGATCACCAGCGAGCTCTATCTGCCGAAGGGCGCGATCGACGCCAAGATCCTCGGCGGCATCGTCTCTTTCCAGAAGATCGACATCGCGGCTGCGATCATCGCCTCGCTGATGATCGCCGCGCTCGCCGTCTTCTTCCAGTACACCCGCATCGGCCGGGCGCTCCGCGCCGTTGCGGACAGCCACAAGGCGGCGCTCTCGGTCGGCATCTCGCTCAACCAGATCTGGGTGATCGTCTGGTTCACCGCCGGCATCGTCGCGCTGATCACCGGCATCATGTGGGGCGCGCGCTCGGACGTCTCCTTCGCGCTCGAGATCGTCGCGTTGAAGGCGCTGCCGGTGCTGATCCTCGGCGGCTTCACCTCGATCCCCGGAGCCATCGTCGGCGGGCTGATCATCGGCATCGGCGAGAAGCTCGGCGAGTTCTACTGGGGGCCGCTGATCGGCGGCGGCATCGAGAGCTGGCTCGCCTATTTCATCGCCCTGGGCTTCCTGCTGTTCCGGCCGCAGGGCCTGTTCGGCGACAAGATCATCGAACGCATCTGAGGGGCTGACACGTGTTCTACCGCGAAGCCGGCCAGTTCAAATCGACCTACGCCGCCGACATGGCCGTGTTCCCGATCCGGCAGGACCGGATCGGCATCGCCGTGATCCTGCTGATCGCCTTCGTTGGCATCCCGATGATCGGCAACGACTTCTTCATCTCCTCGGTGATGATCCCGTTCCTGGTGTTCTCGCTCGCCGCGATCGGGCTCAACATCCTCACCGGCTACACCGGCCTGATCTCGCTCGGCACCGCCGCCTTCATGGGGGTCGGCGCCTATTCCTGCTACAAGCTGACGACCTATTTCCCGGGCGTGAACGTCATCGTCCTCGTGCTGGTCTCCGGCCTGTTTTCGGCGGCGATCGGCGTGCTCTTCGGCCTGCCCTCGCTGCGGATCAAGGGCTTCTACCTCGCGGTGGCGACGCTGGCCGCGCAGTTCTTCCTGCAATGGGCCTTCGTGCGCGTGCCCTGGCTGTTCAACTACAACGCTTCAGGTGCCATCGAGGTGCCGCAGCGCCTCTTCTTCGGCCTGCCCATCACCGGCGCCTCGGCCTCGCCGGAGACCCGCTACTTCGTCTGCCTCGGCCTCGTCGTCGTCCTCACCTGGTTCGCCTCCAACCTCGTCCACGGCAAGATCGGCCGCTCCTGGATGGCGGTGCGCGACATGGACATCGCCGCCGAGCTGATGGGCATCAAGCTGCTCAACGCCAAGCTGCTCGCCTTCGCCGTCTCCTCCTTCTATGCCGGCGTCGCCGGAGCGATGATGATCTTCTTCTGGTACGGGACGGCCGAGGCCGCCGACGTCTTCAACATCCGCCTCTCCTTCAACATCCTGTTCATGGTCATCATCGGGGGCTTGGGCTCGCTGATCGGCTCCTTCTTCGGCGCGGCCTTCATCGCCAGCCTGCCGACCATCATGAAATTCGGCCTGCCGGCCCTGGGCGTGCCGCTCACCGGCGCCGCCGCCGAGCATGTCACCTTCATGCTGGTCGGCGGCCTGATCATCTTCTTCCTGATCGTCGAGCCGCACGGCCTCGCCCGGCTCTGGCAGATCGCGAAGCAGAAATTGCGGACGTGGCCTTTCCCCTACTGAGTCGGGGAAGAGGTCCAAGAAGACGACCCGCGGCAAATCACAAGCGGCGGGCATTCAAGAGGCGGAACGGCCCCGGCCGCATCCGACGTAACCCACGGAGGAAGCAATGATGAAGAGCAGCATGATCAAGGGCGTAGCGCTCGGCGCGCTTCTGGCGGCGGGCGCCCTCGCCGCTCCCGCCAACGCACAGGACTCGGTCTACTTCGCCAACAACGCCTACCGCACCGGCCCGTTCTCCGGCTCCGGCATCCCGATCGGCGACGGCATGCGCGACTACATCACCATGATCAACGAGCGCGACGGCGGCGTGAACGGTGTCAAGATCGTCTACGAGGAGTGCGAGACCGGCTACGACACCAAGAAGTCGATCGAGTGCTACGAGCAGGCCAAGTCGAAGAACACCATCGTCTACTCGCCCTGGTCGACCGGCGCGACGCTCGCCGCGATCCCGCGCGCCCATGTCGACAAGATCCCGATCCTGTCGATGGCCTACGGCCTTTCAGCCTCGGCCGACGGCACCAACTTCCCCTGGGTCTTCATCCCGCCCTTCACCTATTGGGACGGCGCCTCCGTCATGGTGAAGCACATGGCCAACGAGCTTGGCGGCATGGACAAGCTCAAGGGCAAGAAGCTCGGCCTGATCCATCTCGACGCACCCTTCGGCAAGGAGCCGATCCCGGTGCTCGAGAACCTCGCCAAGAAGTACGGCTTCGAGGTCAAGCTCTACCCGGTCGCGGCTGCCGACATGCAGAACCAGGGCTCGCTCTGGCTCTCGATCCGGCGTGACCGGCCCGACTTCCTCTACAACCAGGGCTGGGGCGCGATGAACCCGACCGCGGTCAAGGAAGCGATCAAGAACAACTTCCCGATCACCAAGCTGGTCGGCGTCTGGTGGGCCGGCGGCGACGACGACGCCCGCGCCGGCGGCGCCGAGGCCAAGGGCTACCGCTCGCTGAACTTCAACGCGGCCGGCCAGAACTTCCCGGTGATCCAGGACATCCTCAAGCATGTCGTGGAGAAGGGTAAGAGCACGACGCCGAAGGAGAAGGTCGGCGAGAACCTCTATAATCGCGGCGTCTACAACTCGATGCTCGTCATCGAGGCGATCCGCACCGCCCAGAAGCTGACCGGCAAGAAGGTGATCACGCCGGAAGACATGCGCCGCGGTCTCGAGAACCTGAATGTCGACGAGGCCCGGCTCAAGGAGATCGGCATGGCCGGCTTCGCCGCGCCGGTGAAGGTGAGCTGCACCGACCATTCGGGCCACCACAAGGCCTATGTCGCCGAATGGGACGGCACCAAGTGGACGCAGAAGGGCGACTGGATCGAGCCGATGAAGGACGAGGTCCGGCCGCTGATCGAGGCCAACGCCAAGGACTATG
>JAEXUU010000755.1 GCA_023452965.1 Pseudomonadota bacterium
GTGATGAACCGGTGGCGGAGCCGACGCAGACCGGTCGGCCTGCCCTTCAGATATGTCGTCTGGTAGTAGAAGAAGGCCTTTCCGACCGACTCACCATAAGATCCGTGAGCGTTTTCGTCGTTGAGCTCCGGGAAAAGAAGTTCCGAGGGCTTGCGGCCAACGACGAGACGTTCGACAAACTGGAGATCGAGCAAGGCGTTGTGGAGCGGGATTTTTCGACGGCTTGCTTCGTCTTCGCTTCCATCCTCCCTCTTCAGTGAGACGTCCGGCGCGTTCAGGTCGATAGTCCAGATCCCGGCATTTTGAACGACGTGACGCACCCTGAGCTGGCTGGCTTCCTCGCGGCGCATGCCGAGGAAGGCGCACATCAACGGGATCCAATAGAGCGAATCGGCGACGACGACCTGGCCGGGCTGATGCTTGGCACGGACCGAGCGCCTGCCGGTCCAGACGGGCCCTTCAAAGATGCGCTGCACCTCGACGAGGGAATACGCCTCACGCTCGGTATTGCCGGCCTTGCCCTTCTTCCGGATCCTGACGCCTAACTTGTCGAAGATCGCGCCCGATCCCGATGGACGTCCTTCCTCACTTCGAGCCAGGTGAAAAATCCGCGCTAGTTGGACAGATGCTTGTTGAAGGTCTTGGCACTGATCCGCGGGTAAGCGGCAGCGCTACGCTTGCCTGGATTCTCGGCCTGCCAGGCCGCCTTGGCCGCTTCGACGATCTGCTGCGGCGTGCGATCGGCATAATCGCGGGCGCGATCATATCCCTTCGGCAGCCACAGGTAGAGGTTCCGCGCCTCCTGGATGTTCGCGGACGTCGCCAGAGCCGGCTCCTTGCCAATGAGCCACGTCCACAGGCGACCGCTGGCCGTCAACTCCGGACGTCGCGACTTCTTCCATTCTCGCAACGTCTCGATCTTCTCGTCGATGAATGCCTCCCATAGCTCATCGAAAGAAGGTGCAGGCACACGCTTCGCTGCCGGGCGCCGCAACTTTGCGCCCGCCGGTTCCGCGGTCAATTCCGTAATCTCGTCGACGACGTTCTGATCCGCCGGCGGCACCGAATGGGTCGCTACAGTCACATCTCGAACGACGGAGACAGCGATGGGCTCGGGCTGCTGAAGATCACCAATTGCGGTGGACGGCCGCAGAGCCTTCAACAGGGCGTCGGGCTCGCCATCGCCGATGGCAACGAGTTCCTGAACGAGGGTTGCATAGGCCTGCAGCGCCTTCACAGTCAGGATGCTCATGGATCGGCGCGTCGGATCTCCCTTGATGCCTGCCGACCTCAGCGCCGATGCGATGACGGGAGCCAGGTGATCGCGGGCGCTCGAGTCGCCGGCGAGCGCCCGGCGCACCGTGGCCAGATGTTCGCCGAGCATCTCGCGACGAACGGTGCGCAGCAGCAGATCGACCCCGAACCCGGCGTCGCCGGCGATGCCCGGGACGCAGCCGGTCATTTGGTCGCGATCGAGATAGAGCCGGCCGTGATCTAGCATGTTGACGGCGAAGGCGGCGGCATGGTTGGCGCGCCAGACTTCGATCGCCGCCTCTGCCTCCTCGATCGTCTTCATCCTGGATACCGCCTCGAACAGTTGCTGCGCCCCGACCCGCAGGGCGCGGGCGCGCAGCAGCGCGGCGGCATGCGGGATGGTGCCGATCCTCATGCGAAGCTCCTTGCGGGCGGCTAACCGGCGCAGCCTTTGCGGCAGGCGGACGCGGAATCGCCAGCCCTGCCCATGACGTTCGAGAAAGCTGTTGTGCCCCACGATGTGCCCCAATGCAGTGGCAATTGGGGGCACGGATTCCAGCCGATCAGACCAAGCCTTTGGCGGATATGGGGAAGCCACGCGAATGGCTGGGGGACTAGGATTCGAACCTAGACAACCAGAGTCAGAGTCTGGGGTCCTACCGTTAGACGATCCCCCAACGGGCGCGCTGTGCGTCGCGTCGGATGGCGCGGGTCTAAACAACCTCGGCGCCGGTTGCAAGCCTTGTGTGACAGATTTCGACAAGTCGCGTGACAGGGACGGACAAGCCCCACGCCGAACGGCGCGAAACGGCGGCGACGGACAGCGCCAGGCACCAGGCTTCCGGCCTCGGGGATTGCGGAAGGCGGTCCACAGCGCCTGCCCGGCAGGGGGGGGCGCCGCTGCCTGCTAAAGGGTGTGCAAAGGCCCGCGCACGCGCAGGCGATGCGCGGGGCGCCTCCCCCGAGCCTCCCTCGAAGCGCTCGCCTGCGGCCTTGCGCAACCGAGAGGAAGCGCGTCCAGGCGGCTTACGCGCCTGGTTGCGGGAGATCGCGCGAGACTGCGCGCAAAGCCCCCTGCCCGGCCCTGAACTGTGGCGCATCGACCCGGGTTCCGCGCGGCCGAGCAGCGGCGATGGCCGCCTCATGCCGAGCGGCAAGAATCAGCTGGCGCTCAGCGTCCGGCGCACCGCATCGCGCCAGCCGGCGACGGCCGAGCGGCGTGCAGTCTCGGCCAGCTCGGGCGAGAAGCGCCGCTCCAGCCGCCAGCGATCGCCGAACTGCGCCGGCTCCGGCAGCAGGCCGGCGTCGAGCCCGGCGAGATAGGCGGCGCCCAGCGCCGTGGTCTCGAGAACCTCCGGCCGGTCGACCGGAGCCGCGAGGATGTCGGCGAGGCGCTGCATCGTCCAGTCGGAGGCGACCATGCCGCCATCGACGCGCAGCACCGTGCCGGCGCCCTCGGCTTCCGGCCAGTCAGCGCGCATCGCCTCGAGCAGGTCGAGGGTCTGGAAACAGACCGAATCGAGGGCGGCGCGGGCGAATTCGCGCGGGCCGGTGTTTCGGGTCAGGCCGAACATCGCGCCGCGCGCATTGGCGTCCCAATGCGGCGCGCCGAGCCCGGTGAACGCCGGCACGAGATAGACATGCTGGCCGGGGTCGGCATTGGCCGCGAGCTGCCCGCTTTGCGAGGCCCGCTCGATGATCCCGAGCCCGTCCCTGAGCCATTGCACGGCCGCGCCGGCGATGAAGATCGAGCCTTCCAGCGCATAGCAGCGCTCGCCGCCGAGCTGGTAGGCGATGGTGGTCAAGAGCCGGTTCTTCGAGGCAACCGCCTTGCTGCCGGTGTTGAGCAGGGCGAAGCAGCCGGTGCCATAGGTCGATTTCAGCATGCCCGGCGAGAAGCAGGCCTGGCCGACGGTGGCGGCCTGCTGGTCACCGGCGATGCCGCGAATCGGGATCGCGCCGCCGAACAGCTCGGGCTCGCTCTCGCCGAAGAGGGTGGCGCAATCGCGGACCTCGGGCAGCAGCGAGGCGGGGATATCGAGCAGGGTGAGCAAGTCCGCGTCCCAGCATCCCTTGTGGATGTCGAACAGCATGGTGCGCGAGGCATTGGTGGCGTCGGTGGCGTGGACGCGCCCGCCGGTCAGCCGCCAGAGCAGGAAGGAATCGACCGTGCCGAAGGCAAGCTCGCCGCGGTCCGCCCGTTCGCGCGCGCCGGGGACGTTGTCGAGAATCCAGGCGATCTTGCTGCCGGAGAAATAGGGGTCGAGCCGCAGGCCGGTGCGGGCGGCGACAAGGTCGCCATGGCCTTGCGCCTCCAGCGCGGCGCAGCGCTCCGAGGTTCGCCGGTCCTGCCAGACGATGGCCCGGTGGATAGCCTCGCCGGTGCGCCGGTCCCAGACGAGCGTGGTCTCGCGCTGGTTGGTGATGCCGATGGCCGCGACCTCGGCCGCGCTCACCTGCGCCTTGGCGAGGGCCTGGCGGCAGACGGCGAGCGTACTCTCCCAAAGATCCTCCGGCTCGTGCTCGACCCAGCCGGAGGCGGGAAAGTGCTGCGCGAACTCCTGCTGGGCATTGGAGACGGGGTGGAGGTGATCGTCGAAGAGAATGGCACGCGATGAAGTGGTGCCCTGGTCGATCGCCAGGATCATGCGCCGCGCCGCCATACCGTCTCTCCCTAGCCATTCCCGCCGCGATGCTGATGTCCGGCGCTGCGGGAGCTTTGCCGCCAAGCCGGCTTCCAGGCAAGCCGGCAGCTTCCCCGCCTACAATGCTTTGCTTTCGCAGGTTCTGCTTGGCAGGCGCGAGGCGCTGTTGTTACGCTGCCCGAGAATGGAAACGTTCCGGCCTCGTGCCGGGCTCCCGGCAGGCTGCCGCGACGGCCTGACCGGCGAAGGATTGCAAAGTGACGGTCGAGGACCGCCAGGAATCGGACCGACCCGCCGTGGCAGCGGTCGCTGCGACGACGGATCGCGCCGCGACCACACCCGGTGGATTCGCCACTCCGGCGTTCCAGCGCCGCAGTTCTGCGACCTATGCAGCCCTCGACCTCGGCACCAATAATTGCCGGCTGCTGATCGCGCGGCCGGCCCAGCACGGCTTTCGCGTCGTCGACGCCTTCTCGCGAATCGTCCGGCTGGGCGAAGGGCTTTCGGCGAGCGGCCGGCTCTGCGAGGGCGCGATGGAGCGCGCCGTCGAGGCGCTGAAGATCTGCAAAAGCAAGATGGACCATCGCGGCGTCACCCGCGCCCGGCTGATCACCACCGAGGCCTGTCGATCCGCGACCAACGGGGTCGATTTCGTGCAGCGAGTCGGCCGCGAGGCGGAACTCGAGCTGGAGATCGTCGACCAGCGCACCGAGGCCTCGCTCGCTGTCACCGGCTGCGCCGCCCTGGCAGCACCGGAAGCGAATGCGGTCATCGTCTTCGACATCGGCGGCGGCTCGACCGAAATCGTCTGGCTCGGCGGGCGCGAATCCGGCCGCGATCCGGCCTCTCGAATCCGCGAATGGGCCTCGCTGCCGATCGGCGTGGTCTCGGTCGCCGAACGCTATGGCGGCGTCGAGGTCGGGCGCGACCTGTTCGAGCGCATGGTCACCGATTGCAGCGCCGCGCTGAAACCTTTCGCCGACAAGGCGGCAGCGGCGCGCCAGGCACCCGGCTTCCACCTGCTCGGCACCTCCGGCACCGTCACCACCGTCGCCGGCATCCATCTGCGCCTGCCGCGCTATGACCGGCGCCAGGTCGATGGGCTCTGGATGCGCGAAGCGGACGTGCTGAGCGTGATCGATGAGCTCGTCGCGATGGACTACGCGCAAAGACAGGCCAATGCCTGCATCGGCCGCGACCGGGCCGATCTCGTGCTCGCGGGCTGCGCCATCTTCGAGGCGATCCGGCGCGCCTTCCCGAGCCCGATGGTACGGATCGCCGATCGCGGCCTGCGCGAAGGCATCCTCCTGCGCATGATGCATGAAGACCGGGCTTGGTGGCGACGCCGGCAATGAGCTAAGTCGAAGCCATGAACCCGTCAAAACCGAGCGGTGGCGCCCGCGACCTGCGCGTCAAGGTCAAGAAGCCGGCCAAGCGCAGCCATTCCTCGCAGCTCTGGCTCGAGCGCCAGCTCAACGACCCCTATGTGAA
>JAEXUU010000103.1 GCA_023452965.1 Pseudomonadota bacterium
TTGCAACGCGGCTTCAGGCCATGACCGGGCTGGGCTCGCGCGTGATCTCGCCGGCGCGTCCCTCCCCTTCGACCATCACCAGCGCGATCGGCGCCTTGGTCAGATCGGAGAGGCGGTAGGCGGCCTCGACCGCATGACCGTTGCCGACATGGCCGGCCATGACCAGCGCTGCCTGGGCCTGGGCGACGAGCGGCGCCAGCACTGCGGCCTCGTCGGTCGAGGCGGCGACGACCAGAACCCAGTCATAGGTCTCGCAGAGCGCATCGAGAGCGACCTCGACGATATCGGGCGCGGCGAGCACGGCGGCGCGTCCGGCATAGCCGGGCCCGATCTCGTGCAGGCGCGAGTTCGGCCTGCGGGTGATGATGTCGGAGAACAGCGCCTCGCCGGAGAGCAGTTCCGAGAAGCCCGGCTGGTGACGCTCGGCATCGCTGCCGAGATCGATCAGGACGCAGCGGCAGCGCTCGGAAAGCAGGGTCGCCAACTCCCGGGCCGAGGCATCGCCCGGCGCCGCGCCGTCGAGCACGACGACGAGCGGGGCATAGCCAGGCCGGCCGTCATCGACCCGCGCGGACAGGTCGGCGAGGCTGCGGTCGGGATCGGAAAGGTCGAGCTGCATCTGGCCGACGCGTCCGCCATGGGTGAGCAGGCCGGCGACGCGGGCTTCGCGCGGATCGACGGTCTTGTCGCCTCCCGCTTCCGGCTGCGTGTCAGGACGGCCGGCGGCGGCGCCGACCCAGCCCGGCGGCTTGCGCGGCGGCCGCGAGGTGCCCGCGCCTCCGGGTCCCGCCGCCCCGTTCAGCAGCTCGCGCGAGATGATGGCAGCGAGCGCGATCAGGAAGGTCGCGAGCGTCGCGACGATCATCGTCGGAATCTTCTTCGGGAAGGAGGGCTGCGTCGGCTCAACGGCACGCGAGATGATGCGGGCATCGGCCGGGGTCGCATTGTCGGCATCGCGCGCGAGCGCCTCGCGATAGCGCAGCATGTACTGTTCGAGCTGCTCGCGCTGGGTGCGCGCCTCGCGCTCGAGCGCACGCAGCTGCACCTCGCTGTCATTGGCGCCGGAGACGGTCTTCTTCTGCCCTTCCAGGGCGGCGGTGAAGCTCTCGACGCGCTGGCCGGCAATCTTGGCCTCGTTCTCGAGCGTGCGCACGGCGCGCTCCGAGGCGGCGCGCAGCTGGCCTTCGAGATCGGCGAGCTGGGCGTTGAGTTCCTTGATGCGCGGATGCTCGGAGAGGAGGTTGCGCGATTCGAGCGCGATCTGCGCGCGCAGATTGACGCGCTGCTCGATCAGGCGGCGCACCAGCTCATTGTTGGCGACATCCGGAATCTCGAAAGTGCGCCCGGTCTTCATCGCGTCGCGGATGATCGAGGCCTTGGCCTGCGCCTCGGCCTGCTGGGTACGGGCGTTGGAAAGCTGGCTCGAGAGATCGGCGAGCTGCTGGGAGGTGATCGTCGTATTGTTGGTGCCGACCAGCAGGCCGTGGCGCGAGCGGAAATCCTCGACCTTGGCCTCCGATTCCGCCAGCTTCTTGCGCAGCGGATCGATCGTGGTCGAGAGCCAGGACGAGGCGCTGCGGGCGGTGTCCTGCTTGGCCGCGCCCTGCATCTCGAGATAGGTGCTGGCAATGACGTTCGCAGCCCTGGCCGCGAGCTCGGGGTCCTGCGAGGTGAATTCGATCGCGACGATGCGCGAGCGACCCACGGGGTAGACCAGCAGCCGGTCGTAATACTTCTCCAGCACGCGCTCCTCGGGCGAGCGGTCGGCCGGGTGCGCGCCAAGACCAACCAGCACGCCGAGCTTCTTCAGCGCGCCGAGCGCACCCGCGCCGGAATCGAACTCGGGATTGCCGACAAGGCCGATGCGCTTGATCGCCTCGCGCGCCAGATCACGCGACATCACCACCTGGACCTGGCTCTGGACGCCCTCGCTGTCGAACTGCGCGCCGTAATTATCGGCTGTCGGCCCTGGGCGCGTGTAGAAGCTGTCGCCGTTTTCGAGCAGCAGCCTCGCCTCGCCGGTATAACGCGGCGGGATGATATTGACAGCAACGAAGGACAGGCCAAGCGCCGCCAGCGTCGGCCCGATGATCCAGGCCTTCCTCGCCTTGATCGCGGCCCAGAGCGCAGTCAGATCGAGCATGTCACCGGAGCGGCCTTCGCCGGCAGCCGGGGCAGTGTCATCGCGAGCGGTCATGACTCTTCCATTCACGCAAAACTCTCGCGTCCTCGGCAGGACGCAGCGTCAATGAAAGCGGATTAAGGTTATTGGTCGGTAAACGCGGCCCGGCGACAGCGTATGATCGATACCGGGCACAGCTTCAGCGCCGCGACGGTGGCAACCGCCCACGAGAATGCGTCCAGCAAGGCCGACATGGTTAATCGGGAGCGAATTTTAACCTGCTCTTAAGCATGTCCGCATAACCCTGACCCTGGCTTTTTCGATGGGTTCAGCACGCGATGATGAGTAGACGCCCCGTCTGTCTTGCGCTGGCGGTCGCGCTTGCGGCGGCAAGCTGCGCGCCTCGCATCGTCGCGCCGGAATTCTCCGTCGAGAGCGCGGGCCCCTATCAGCTCGCCAGCGGCGACCGGCTGCGCATCATCGTTTTCGGCCAGGACAACCTCTCCAACGTCTACGCCGTCGACGGCAGCGGCCGCATCTCGATGCCGCTGATCGGCGCGGTCGACGCCAATGGCCGCACCACCGCGCAGCTCGAGCGCGCCATCGAGGCGCGGCTGCGCTCCGGATATCTGCGCGAGCCGAGGGTTTCGGTCGAGGTCGACGCCTACCGGCCGTTCTTCGTGCTCGGCGAAGTCACCAATTCCGGCCAGTTCCCGTTCGTCAACGGCATGACGGTGCAGACCGCCGGGGCGATTGCCGGCGGCTTCACGCCGCGCGGCCAGCGCAACTACGCCGAAGTGACGCGACTGATGGACGGCCAGCTCGTCACTGCCACGGTGCCGATCACCTATGCAGTGCGCCCCGGCGACACCATCGTGATCAAGGAACGCTGGTTCTAATCCCGGCGCGGAGCTCGACCCCATGCCCGCCGCGACCGACACCGGCCCCCTGAAGATCCTGCATGTCTTCCGCGCCCCGCTCGGCGGGCTGTTCCGGCATGTGCTCGATCTCGCACGCGGCCAGGTCGAACGTGGCCACGAGGTCGGCATCTTCTGCGATTCGACGACCGGCGGCGCCCGGGCCGACGAGGTTTTTGCCGAGCTCGGACCGAAGCTCTCGCTCGGCGTGACGCGCGTGCCGATGTCGCGCTATCCGAGCCTGACCGACGCCAGAGCTCAGCTTTCCGCGGCCGCGACGCGGCGCAGGGTCGCGCCGCAGGTCGTGCATGCCCACGGCTCCAAGGGCGGCGTCTATGCCCGTCTGCCGGCGCTGATCTCTCCCGGGCGCAGCTACATCACGGCCTACACGCCCCATGGCGGCAGCTTCAACTACAAGCCGGGCAGCACGGAGCACCGCGTCTATATGGGCGTCGAGCGCCTGCTCGAGCCGGCGACGGACATGTTCCTGTTCGAGAGCGCCTTCATCGCCGGTCGCTTCCAGGCGTGCACAGGCCACCTGCCGCGCACCGACCATCGCATCGTGCTGAACGGCATCTCGGATGCCGAATTCGCGCCGATCGACCATAGCGCCGCGAGCTTCGATCTCGTCTATCTCGGCGAATTGCGCTCGGCCAAGGGTGTCGACACGCTGATCGAGTCGCTGGAGATCCTGAAGGCGCGCGACGGGCTGACCCCACGCGTCCTGATCGTCGGCTCCGGCCCGGACGAGGCGCTGCTCAAGCAGATGACAGCCGAGCATGGCGTCTCGGGACAATGCGTCTTCGAGCCGCCCGGCCCGATCCGCGCCGCCCTGGCCAAGGCCAGGATCATGGTGATTCCGTCACGCGCGGAATCGCTGCCCTATGTCATTCTCGAAGCCGCGGCCGCAGCCCAGCCGCTGATCGCGACCGATGTCGGCGGCATCAAGGAAATCTACGGCCCGAAGCACGCGTCGCGCCTGATTCCGCCCAATGATCCGACGATCCTCGCCGACACGATTCGCGCGACGCTCGCCATGCCGGAAGCGGCGCGCCGGGCCGAAGCGACCGATCTCGCGAGCTATGTGCGGGCGAATTTCTGCCTGAATGCGATGGTCGACGGCGTGCTCGGCGCCTATCGCAACGCGCTGGCCAAGCGCCTCGGCTGAGCGCCGGCGCCTTCCCGCGAGAGCGTCGAAAAGCCGTTCGACTTTCGCCCGCCCTGCGCTATAGGCTGGCCTTTCCCTCACTGCGGCGGGCCGGCGATGGCCTGATCCCTCCGCACGAGAACTGGTTCGGATGGCGCGATCATGTGGCGCGACGGACGCAAGTCGACGCGCAATGCGCGGCTCGAACGCGAATGGACTCGGCTCTTCCGCTATGCCTGCGCCCTGACGCGGGATCGCGAACGGGCCGGCGACGCCGCCCAGGAGGCGGCGCTGCGCGTACTCAGCGCGAAGAGTGAGCCCGCAGACGACGTCGCCTATCGGCGCTGGCTCTACTGCATCCTGCGCAACCTGCTGGTCGATCAGAGCCGGCGGCAAGCGCGCGAGGCAGGCGGCGAAGCGCCCGAACCGATCGACTGGCGTGTCGCGGAGCGCGCGCTCAACGCCATCACGGTGCGGCAGGCGCTGGAGCAATTGCCGCTCGCGATGAAAGAGGTGGTGGTCTTGGTGGATCTC
>JAEXUU010000126.1 GCA_023452965.1 Pseudomonadota bacterium
GCCTGAATCCGGTCAGGTGCAGGCCAAATCGCAGCTTGTGATAGTCCTGCTGGCGGTAGAGTTCGATCTCGGGGCCGAGATAGAGGTCCGGGGCGAGCTTCCAGCCCGGCGAGAGCCTGAGCCAGAAGCGCTGGTCCAGCGTCGCGGCATAGGCATTGGCCTGGAGCAGCAGGTTCTCCAGCGGTGTCGCCCAGAGATCGAATTGCAGCCGGCCGCCGATCCGCTCGCTGAAGCTCGTGCGGTTCCGCGTCTCGCTGAAGACCGCCTCCAGCTCCGGCCCGGCTGACAGGGCGACGAAGAGGTCGCCGATGCGCCATTCATAGCCGAGCATGGCGTGGGCCTCGGTCTTGACCATGCGCCCGCGGGCCGGGCTGTGCTCGGCCGGCTCGATGCTCTCGCCCCATTTCAGCCCGAGCCGGAAACCGCTGGCGTCGAGCCCGCCCTGCCCGAAGGCGCGCTTGAAGCCAACGGCGCCATGGCTCTTGCTGCGGTCGGTTTCCAGCGAGGCGAAAATCACCATGGAGAGCGGGCTGCGCTCATGCAGGGCGCTGTCGGCCGCGGCGGGTGCGGAGCCGAAGGCAGCCGTCACGGCCATGACGGACCCTGCAAGCCTCCTCGCCCCCTCGGCGACGCCCCACGCCACGCCTACGCCCCCTCGGCTCTTGAGAACGGCCGATCACGCTACGGAGAGGAAGTCTGGCAGCAGATGAAATTCTTGCAAGTTTTTGTTAACTATGGCGGCGCAGCCTGATGACATCGGCCAGCCTTCTTTTCGCAGAGGAGTGCATTGTGTCATGGCATCCAAAGATTTCATTCGCCAGCTCGCCGGCTACGGCCTGACCACCGCGAACATCCTCTACCGCCTGCCGGACCATCCGGCTTTCCTGCAAAGTTACATCTGGCAGGAATACGATCTGGCGCCCCGCTTTCCCGAGCTGCGGGCCTTCCTGGATTTCTGGCGGCGCGAGCTCGAGGGGCCGCTGCATTCGGTCACGGTGGCGCATTCGCGCCTGATCCGGCCGGCCGAGATCGTCAGCGTCAACGGCGTGCTGACCCTGCATTGAAGCCGTGCGCCGCCGCGGGGTTGTTGGGCCGGCGCCCGCCATGCTAGGCCGCAGGACCAGCCCTTCGCCCGGCGACAAAGCTTGTCCTCTCCACTGCGCACTTCCGGCCTGCTGCACGCGCTCGCCAGCCTTCCCGGCCCGCGCATCGCTGTCGGCGACATCGTCGCGGCACTGCGGGACCGGGCCTATGCGCTGCTCGTCGTCCTGCTCGGCCTGCCGAACTGCCTGCCGATGCCGCCGCCGATCCCGCTCGTCTGCGGCCTGGTCCTGGCCTTCATCGCGATGCAGATGATGATGGGCCGCACCACGCCATGGCTGCCGCAGCGCCTGCTCCGGCGCAGCATCGCCCAGGCCGATCTCGCGCGGGCGGTCGGGCGCGCGCTGCCGCCGCTGATCCGGCTCGAGCGCTTCTCGCGGCCGCGCCTGATGATGCTGGGAGGGCCGGTGGCGCTGGCGTTGCTCGGCGTGCTGCTGCTGATCCTGGCGCTTGGGCTCGTGGTCGCGGCGCCCTTCATCGGCCAGATTCCGCTTGGCCTCGCGGTCTGCCTGGTCGGACTCGGACTGGTCGAGCGGGACGGCGTGCTGATCGTCGGCGGGGCGGTGGTCGGGGCGATCGGCCTCGCGCTCTCGGCCGGCTTCGCCTATGCGCTGGTGGCTTCGATCGCCAGCCTGTTCTGAAAGCGCTTCGGCTCCCGCTCAGGCGGCGAGCTGCTTCTCGAAAGGCAAATCCAGCGCCAGCAGCCTGTCGATCTCGCGGGGCGGGACGCCCTTGGAGAACAGGAAGCCCTGCAGTTCGTGGCAGCCGACGGCCTGGAGGAAACGGTGCTGCTCGGTGGTCTCGACCCCCTCGGCGCAGACGCGCAGGCCCAGCGCACGGCCGAGATGCACGACCGAATGCACGAGGATCGCGGATTCGCCGGTCGTCTCCATGTATTCGAGGAAGGAGCGGTCGATCTTGATCTTGTCGAAGGCGAAGCGCCGCAGATAGATCAGGCTCGAATAGCCGGTGCCGAAATCGTCGAGCGCAAGGCCGATGCCATGGGCGCGCAGGTCCATCATCGCGTTCTCGGCAGCGTCGGCATCCTCGACCACGACGCCCTCGGTCAGCTCCAGCTCGAGCCGGGCAGGGTCGAATCCGGTCTCGTCGAGGATGCGGATGACGCTCGCCACGAAGTCCTTGTGGCGGAACTGGATCGGCGAGACGTTCACGGCGAGCTTGATGCCCGGCCATTTCAGCGCCTGCTCGCAGGCGCGGCGCAGCACCCATTCGCTGAGCGGCACGATCAGGCCGCGCTCTTCCGCGATGGCGATGAAATCCGAGGGCGGGATCATGCCATGGGCCGGGTGCTGCCAGCGCACCAGCGCCTCGACGCCGACGATGGTGGCGCCGTCGATCGAGACCTGGGGCTGGTAGTGCAGCAGCAGTTCGTCGCGGTTGATCGCGTTGCGCAGGTCATCCTCGACCATGCGCTTGACCTGGAGCGCCCGGTTCATCTGCGGCTCGAAGAAGGAGTAGCGGTTCCGCCCTTCGTTCTTGGCCTGATACAGGGCGGTGTCGGCGAGGCGCATCAGCGTGCCGCGATCGGCGCCGTCCTGGGGCGCATGGGCGATCCCGATCGAGCAGCCGATGGTGACGGCGACGCCGGCGATCTCGAAGGGGGCGGTCAGGGCGTCGAGGATGCGCTGGCCGAGCACGGCGCTGGCCCCGGGCTCGTTCATATGAGTCTGGATGATGCCGAATTCGTCGCCGCCGAGGCGGGCGACGGTGTCGCCGAGGCGCAGGATCGTGGTCAGCCGCTTTGCCACCTGCCGGATCAGCTCGTCGCCGGCATTGTGGCCATAGGTGTCGTTGACGGCCTTGAAGCGGTCGAGGTCGATCAGCAGTACGGCGAGGCTCGGGCCGTCGTCATCCTGGATATGCGCGAGCGTCTGGTCGAGCGTCAGGTCGAAGCTGCGGCGGTTCGGCAGCAGCGAGAGCTCGTCCTGGCCGGCGAGGCGCTGGAT
>JAEXUU010000146.1 GCA_023452965.1 Pseudomonadota bacterium
GGCGGGGACCGCGAAGGAGAGCACCAGCGTGCCAGCCCCGTTGCCGGGGGTCAGCGAGGTGGTGGCGGAGGCGAGCGCGCCGCCGAGCGCCGCCAGCGAGGCGCCGATGATGAAGGTGATGAGGTAGACGCGGGCCGCGTCGATGCCCATCGCCGTCGCAGCCTCGCGGTCCTGCGTCACCGCGACGATGGCGCGGCCGAAACTCGTCCGGCGCAGGAAGAAGCGCAGGCCGACGAGCACGGCGAGCGCCACCAGCGGCATCAGGATGAGCTGGTACTTGGTGTAGAAGATGCCGAAGACCTCGACCGTGCCGAGCCAGTTCATCGGCGCATTGGCGAAATAGGGCTGCACCCCGAACACCACCTTCTGCGCGTCCTCCAGGATCATGAAGACGGCGAAGGTGACGATCAGCTGCAGCACCTCCTCCTTGCCGTAGACCCGGCGCAGCAACACGATCTCGACCAGGCCGCCGACCACGGTGCCGACCAGCGCCGCGGCGACCAGCAGGAAGGGAAAGGCGAGCCAGGCGGGCAGGCCCATCGCGCCCATGGCGAGAACGCCGGCGGCGGCGACATAGGCGCCGATCGCGTAGAACGAGCCATGGGCGACGTTGATGATGCCGAGTACGCCGAAGATCAGCGAGAGTCCGACCGCGACCAGGAAGATCAGCGAGCCATAGGCCAGGCCGTCCAGCGCGGCGAGAAGAAGCATTTCAATGGGCATGCAGACCGTTCTTCAGAAACTGATTCAAGTGCCTGAGAGTGTGATTCAACCAGGCCCCTCCCCGTCATCCCGGGCGACCGGAGGAGACCCGGGATCCATGCCCTGGGTCTCCAATCGATGATCGGCCATGGGTCCCGGACCGTCGCGGCTTTGCGGCGCATCCGGGACGACCAGGGTGAGGAATGGCCTCACTTCGCGTAGTCGAAGGTCTCGATCGACTTGTCGTTGACCAGGGACGGGGTCGCCTTGGCGAACCAGTCGAGCGACTTCTCGCCGACCGGCGTCGTCACCAGCTTGCCGGGATAGAGCGCCATCTTGTCGTAGACCGCGAACGGGTATTCGGGCACGCGCTTGGTCGTGCCGAGCATCTGGTCCTCCAGCCCCTGATGGTCCGCGCGGATGGTGATCGTGCCGGTCAGCGACTTGAACTCCAGCCCCTCGAAGGCGGCGATGACCTGCTCCTTGCTCGGCCATTTGCCGCCGGTCGACGCCCCGGCCTTCTCATAGGCCTTGGCAAGGCCGGTCAGGGCCTGCTGCATGTGGAAGGTCGGGTAGATCGGATAGACGCCGGTCTTGTCCTTGTACTTCTTGACGAAGGCCTGCATCTCCGGGGTGTTCTTGGTCTTCGGGTGCAGCCAGTAATGGTCGCCGCGAGCGCCGACGATGACGCCTTCGGGCAGCACGTTGCCGAGCCGCTCCAGCGAGCTTTCGGCCAGCGGCAGCACGAAGGTCGACTGCTTCAGGAGGCCGCGCGCCGCCGCCTGCTGGACGAAGGTGTCGAGGTCGCCGCCCCAGGAGGTCGAGAGCACGACATCGGGCCGCAGCGCCGAGAGCCTGGTGATCTCGGTCGAGAAATCAGGCGCGCCGAATTTCGGGAAGAGCTCGGCGACGACCTTCACATCGGGCTTCAGCGCCTTCAGCCCGGCCTGGAACAGCGCCCAGGATTCGCGGCCCCAGGCGTAGTCCTGGTTGACCACTGCGATCGACTTGAAGTCGGGCTTGACCTTCATCAGGTAGAGCAGCGTCGCCATCATCTCGGCGCCGGCATGCCCTTGCGTGCGGACTGAGTATTTCCACTTGCCGTCCTCGAAGATGGTCTGCGTGCCGCAATCCCACATCACGTTGACGACCTTGAGGTCTTCCGCGACCGGCGCGAGCGCGTTGCAGGAGCCGGACGAGATGGCACCCAGCATGACCTGCGCGCCCTGCTCCTGCACGACACGGCGATATTCGGAGAGAAGCTGGTTGGTGCCGGCGCCCTCGTCGACATAGACCGGCTTCACCGGCACGCCGAGAATACCGCCCTTGGCGTTGAGTTCCTCGATCAAGAGGTCGGCGGCGTTCCTGCCGGGCACGCCGAACACCGAGGCCGGGCCGGAGAGGAAGGTCGCGATGCCGACCACGAGCTCTTTCGGCTTGTCCTGCGCCAGCGCCGGCAGCGACGCGAGCACACCAGCCAGGACGGCACCCGCCGCCGCCAGTTTCATCCTCACCATGATCTCCTCCCTGATGTCCGCAGAACGGGCATGGCGCTCTTTTGCGGCGCCTGAACCATGGCGGAAGGGGCGCATAGGCGCGCTGAGGTCACAAGTAGGATAAAGCGATGAAGCCCATAGCGATTTTCTATAGTCGCTCGCCCGCGCCGCGAGCCGGCAGCGCTATGGCCCCCATCGCAAAAGACTATTTGACTTCGCCCTGCCGAACGGCGCGTCTCGCCCGAAACGGAAGGCGGACCAAATCAAGATGGCGGATGCTCTCGAAGGAATCCTGGTGGTGGCCCTGGAACAGGCGGTGGCGGCGCCGATCGCCAGTTGCCGCCTCGCCGATGCCGGAGCACGCATCATCAAGCTCGAACGGGCCGAGGGCGATTTCTCGCGCGGCTATGACGACTACGCCGAAGGCCTGTCCTCCTATTTCGTCTGGATCAACCGCGGCAAGGAATCCTGCCGGGTCGACCTCAAGGACCCGAACGACCTCGCTTTGGTCGAGACGATGCTGTCCGAGGCCGATGTCTTCATCCAGAACCTCGCGCCCGGCGCTACCGGCCGGCTCGGCATCGGCTCGGCCGAGCTGCGCCAGCGCTATCCAAAGCTGATCACCTGCGACATTTCCGGCTATGCGCCGGGTACGCCTCACTACAACCGCAAGGCCTATGATCTCCTGATCCAGGCCGAGGCGGGCCTCTCGGCGATCACCGGCAGCGAGAGCTCGGGGCCGATGCGGATCGGCGTCTCGATCGCCGACATCGCCACCGGCAACGCCGCCTATGCCGCGATCCTGGAGGCGCTGCTGCGGCGGGCGCGCACCGGCCAGGGCTCGCAGATCCAGCTCTCGCTGTTCGACACCATCGCCGACCTGATGAACGTGCCTTATCTCACCCGGCGCTATGGCGGTATCGAACCGCCGAAGCTCGGCCTCGCCCATCCCTCGATCGCGCCCTATGGCGTCTTCCGCCTGGCCGATGCCGAGGTGCTGCTGGCGGTGCAGAGCGAGCCGGAATGGCGCATCCTCGCCCGCGAGGTGCTGCGCGACGAGGCCCTCGCCGACGATCCGCGCTTTGTGAGTAATGTCCTGCGCGTGCGCAACCGCGCCGCACTCGACGCGGCGATCCAGGTCATCCTCGCGCCGCGCAGCTTCGCCGAGACGACCGCCGCGCTAGACAGGGCGCGCATCGCCTATGGCACCGTCTCGCATGTCGGCGACCTGATCAGCCATCCCGCCGCGACGGCGCTGCCGGTCGAGACGCAGAACGGGCCGGTCGAGGTTCTGGCGCCGCCGGCGATCGTCGACGGCAAACGCACGGTGATGCGGCGCGTGCCGGCGCTCGGTGAGCACGAGGTGGCGTTGCGCAGGGAATTCGCGCCCAAGGCAGCGCGCACGGCCTGAGCTGATCCGATGACGCAGCACAACCACAGCGAAATCCGCGATGCCGTCGCCAGGCTCTGCATCGATTATCCCGGCGAGTACTGGCGCAGGCTCGACCGTGAGATGGCCTATCCCACGGAGTTCGTGACCGCGCTGACGCAGAGCGGCTTCCTCTCGGCGCTGATCCCGGAGGCTTATGGCGGCGCCGGCCTCACCCTGTCGGCCGCTGCGGTGATCATGGAGGAGATCCAGCGCCAGGGCTGCAACGGCGCCGCCTGCCATGCCCAGATGTATGTGATGGGCACGCTTTTGCGCCATGGCTCCGATGCCCAGAAGCAGCAGTACCTGCCGAAGATCGCTTCGGGCGAACTCAGGCTGCAGGCCTTCGGCGTCACCGAGCCGACGAGCGGCACCGACACCACGGCCCTGCGCACCACCGCAAGGCGCGAGGGCGACCACTACGTCGTCAATGGCCAGAAGATCTGGACGAGCCGGGCGGCGCAATCCGACCTGATGCTGCTGCTGGCGCGGACGACGCCGCGCGATCAGGTGCAAAAACGCACCGACGGGCTCTCAGTCTTCATCCTCGACATGCGCGAAGCGCTGAAGGCCGGCCTCACCATCCGGCCGATCCGGACGATGATGAACCACGCGACAACCGAGGTCTTCTTCGACAATGTCCGCGTGCCGGCGGAGAACCTCGTCGGCGAGGAAGGCAAGGGCTTCCGCTACATCCTCTCGGGCATGAATGCCGAGCGTATCCTGATCGCCGCCGAATGCGTCGGCGACGCGAAATGGTTCATCGAAAAGGCGTCGGCCTACGCGAAGGAGCGGCAGGTCTTCGGCCGGCCGATCGGCCAGAATCAGGGCATCCAGTTCCCGATCGCGAAGGCCTACGCCAATATGCGCGCCGCCGAGCTGATGGTGCGCGAGGCGATCTCCCTCTACGAGGCCGGCGAGAACCCGGGCGCCGAAGCGAACATGGCCAAAATGCTCGCGGCCGACGCTTCCTTCGAGGCGGCCAATGCCTGCATCCAGACACATGGCGGCTTCGGCTTCGCCGAGGAATACGATGTCGAGCGCAAGTTCCGGGAGACGCGGCTCTATCAGGTCGCACCGATCTCCACGAACCTGATCCTCTCCTTCATCGCCGAGCACGTGCTCGGCATGCCGCGCTCGTATTGAGCGCTGCTCTGAATCAGGAGGTCATCCCGGCTGTCCCAGCGGCTTCCGCTTCGATCTCGGCACCATTCTCGGGCGGGAGCCGCATGGTTTCGATCCGCGTGGGCGCTTCTTCGACGCGACGGGGCAGGATCCCGTACTCCGCAAGGTCAAGCTCGTGGGCGAACCCTGGGAGCATTGGGCCGATCCCGGCATGCTCGCGATCGGCCTGCCGATGCATATGCCGGATGTCGAGGCAAGCGGCGACGAGGCCCTGATTCTGTTCAACGCCTTCGACGGAGAAGCGGTGTTCAAGATTCCGCCGCGGGTGAAGACAGGTTTGTGGTCGGTCGTACTGGATACCGAGACCGGGTCGAATTCGGACGAGGGCCGCAAGGGGCTGAAGGCGGACTAGGACATCTCGCTTTCGCCGCGGTCCTTGATCG
>JAEXUU010000768.1 GCA_023452965.1 Pseudomonadota bacterium
GACGACCTGCAGATGCGCTCGGACTGGTATCTGCCGCTGTGCACCGGTGACGAGCGCCTGAAGGACGAGGCCGGCGTCAAGGTCCACCCGACGCAGAAGCCCGAGGCGCTGCTGGCCCGCGTGATGCTCTCGGCCAGCAATCCCGGCGATGTCGTGCTCGACCCGTTCTTCGGCACCGGCACGACCGGGGCCGTCGCCAAGGCGCTCGGCCGGCGCTTCATCGGCATCGAGCGCGAGCAGTCCTATGCAAGGGCGGCGCGTGCCCGCATCGACGCTGTCGAGCCGCTACCGCCGGCAGCCTTCGCCACCGCCCCTTCCAAGCGCACCGAGCCGCGCGTGGCCTTCCTCAGCCTTGTCGAGGCCGGGCTGGTCAAGGCGGGCGAGCGGGTCTTCGACGTGAAGCGACGCCATGAGGCGCTGATCCGCGCCGACGGCACGCTGCTGCTCGATCCCGTGGTCGGCTCGATCCACAAGGTTGGAGCACTGGCCCAGGGCCTGCCGGCCTGCAATGGCTGGACCTTCTGGCATGTCGAGCGCGACGGCGCGCCGGTGCTGCTCGACTCCCTGCGTGGCGAGATCCGCGCGCAGATGGCCGCCGCCTGACGGACTAGCCTCTTCATCACCCGGCGCAGCAACCACCTGCGCCGGATGGTCGGCCGTCGAGTTGGATCGGCGGACAGGGCACAGACCCGTAAGAGCAGAACACGCAGCAATCGCCCGGCTTCGGCCGCAGCACGACGCCGCACCCCTCGCATTCATAGAAGAACTGGCAGGCGTCTTCCGGCATCGCCTCGCGCTTGCGGTGCCCGCACTCCGGGCAGGTGATCTCGCTGTGAAGCTCAGGCCGTGCGATCGGCTTATCGGCTTCGGTCATTGCGGCCTCCGGCAATTCGCGCGGCCAGCCAGATGGCGCGCTTCGTCCCGCGGCAGCAACGCCGGCACCGGGAGTAGAGCATGTGGTGACGGGACAGGCCACCGGCGGCCACGCCATCAATGCCGCTGCAACCCTTCCAGTCCCGCCTCGAGGGCCTTGAGGAAGACACTCGGAAAGGCTTCCTCCCTTAGCCTCGCGAAGGGGGTGAAGCGCATGCCCTCGGGCGCCTGCGCGTCCAACGGAAGTTCGGCGACGAAGATCGTCAGCTCCAGCGGGAAATGCGTGAAGACGTGCCGCACCGGCGCGATCAGACGGCGCCATTGCGCTACCAGCGGCGCATCGCGCAGCGCCTCCTCCAGCCGATAATCGGCGCGCCACTCGCCGCCCGGCACCTCCACCATGCCACCGAGCAGGCCCTTGGCGGGGCGGGTGCGCACCAGCACGGCACCATCCTCCCGCATCGCGACGAAGGCGGCACCAAAGCGGGTCTTGCCGGTCTTCTTCGCCGCCTTGCGCGGGTAGGTCTCCTGCGTGCCGGCGATGCGGGCCCGGCAAGGCTCGCGCCAGGGACAGAGCCCGCAGGCAGGCGAGCGCGGCGTGCAGATCGTCGCGCCGAGATCCATCAGCGCCTGGGCGAAATCGCCGGGGCGATCCGGCATCAGCGCCAGCACGCGCTCGCGGACCAGCGGCTTGGCGCCGGGCATCTCCTCCTCGATCGCGAAGAGCCGCGTCATCACCCGCTCGACATTGCCGTCGACCGCCGCAGCCGGCCGGTCGAAGGCGATCGCGGCCACGGCCCCGGCCGTATAGGCGCCGATGCCGGGCAGTTCGCGCAGACCTTCCTCGGTATCGGGAAAGCAGCCGCCATGCTGGTCGGCGACGACCTTGGCGCAGGCATGGAGATTGCGGGCACGCGAATAGTAGCCGAGCCCGGCCCAGGCCTGCATCACGCTTTCCGACGGCGCCTGCGCAAGCGCCTCGACTGTCGGGAAGCGCGCCATGAAGCGCTCGTAATAGGGCTTCACCGCCGTGATCGTGGTCTGCTGCAGCATGATCTCCGATGCCCAGACCCGGTAAGGATCGGGCTGCTCGCCCGGCAAGGCGCGCCAGGGCAGCACGCGGCGATGCCGGTCATACCAGGCGAGGAGATCGGCGGCGCGAGGCTGGCGAACGGTGGCGTCCATGCCTTCCGGTTTAACGCGCGCCGTCCGGGCCGCAAGGGCGTCCGCGCCGATCGGGCTCAGCCTGAATTTCCATCGACGGCGAATTGCGCTGGCGCCTGAACTGCGAAAATCTCCCGCTCCGGTTCCGAAGGGCGTGCAAATGTCCGCCGACGGCTTCATGCCGCGGCGAGGAACCGGTGCGGGGCTTCCGGGCGAGCAGGGAGCAGAGCGATGCCTTCGAGCTTCAACGTCCGCAGTGCCGCCGGCTATGAGCGCCTCATGGGCCGCTGGAGCCGCTTGCTTGCAGAGCCTTTCATCCGCTTCGCCGGGGTCGCGGATGGCGAGCGCATCCTCGATGTCGGCTGCGGGACGGGCAGCCTGACCTTCGCGCTGCCGAAGGCGGCCACGATCGGCGAGATCGCCGCATTCGATTTCTCGCCGGTCTTCGTCGAGGAGGCGCAACGCCGCAACACCGATCCGCGCATCACGATCCGGCAAGGCGACGCCACTGCGATTCCGTTCGAGGATGGACGTTTCGACCGGGCGCTTTCGTTGCTCGTGCTGCATTTCGTGCCCGAGGCCGACAAGGCGGTGGCCGAGATGCGCCGGGTCGTACGCCCCGGCGGCGTGGTCGCCGCTGCCGTCTGGGACCATCTCGGCGGCATGTCGGGCATGCGCATGCTCTGGGATACGGCCGCCGCGATCGACGAAGGCGCGCAAGCGCCGCGCAGCCGCTACTGCTTCCAGCCGATGACCGGGCCGGGCGAGATGCGCCGGAGCTTCGTTGCCCAAGGCCTGCGCGACGTTACGGAAAGCTCGCTGACGATCCGGATGGATTACGAGATTTTCGCCGATTACTGGGAGCCGATCTCTGCCGGCGAGGGACCGATCGGCCAGTATGTCGCTGGGCTCGACCCGCCCCGCCAGGACAGGCTGAGAGAAGCCCTCCGGACCGCCTATGAAGCAGGGCGGCCGGACGGGCCGCGCTCCTTCGCCGCCACCGCCTGGGCCTGCCGCGGCATCGCTCCATAAGGCAGCCACCCGACCCTGCGGAAACACGTGCGCGGCGCATGGCGAACGCTGGTTTCGCCGAGTGCCAGCCACTAGCGTCACATCAACGATTCGCCGATGGAATGGCGACGTCGCGTTGAGGGGCTGTGGCGATGATTCGGCTAAGGGGGGCCCGGCGGCGAGCGCCCGGCTTGTGGGCGGCGCGGGCTCTTGCCGCGTTCGGCGTTGCAGCGTGTGGTGCGTTAGTACCCGAAGCAGCATTCGCGGCGGAGAACGGCACCGGCTTCTATCTGCTCGGCGGACGCGGACCGATGGCGGGGTACCTCCCGCCGCCCGGCTTCTATTTCGAGAGCGATACCTATTCCTACGACGCCAAGCTCGATGCCCGGAAGTCGCTTCCGGCGGGCGGCCGGGTAATCGCGAACGTGCGCAGCCAGGCGCGGGCCGACTTCCTGAACGGGACCTGGGTGACGCCCTGGGAGGTCTTCGGCGGCAACTTCGCGGTGGGCGCCGTCCTGCCCGTCGGGCGCGTCGCGGTCTCGGCCGGCGTCGAGCTCGATTCGCCGCGCGCCAACGCCATCATCGGGCGCTCGCTGCGCGACAAGGCGACCATCGTCGGCGATCCCGTCCTGTCCGCGACAATGGGATGGCATTCCGGCAAGTTCCATTGGAGCACGACCGCGCTGGTCAATGTCCCGGTCGGCGATTATCGCGACGGACAGCTCGCCAACCTCGCCTTCCATCGCTGGGCGGGCGATCTCTCCGGCGCCCTGACCTGGTTCGATCCCGAGACGGGCATCGACCTCTCCACCGCGGTCGGCGTGACCTTCAACGGCGTCAACCGCGCGACCGACTACCGGACGGGAACCGAGTTCCATGTCGAATGGGCAGCCTCGAAGGCGCTGACCAGCGCTCTCTCAATCGGCCTCATCGGCTATCACTACCAGCAGGTCACGGGCGACAGCGGCGCCGGCGCGCAGCTCGGCCCCTATAAAGGGCGCACGACCGCCCTGGGCGGGACGGTCGCCTACAATTTCCAGGTCGGCAAGACGCCGATCTCGACCCGCATCAAGGTGCTGCAGGAATTCAGCGTCGAGAACCGGGCGCGCGGAACGGTGGGCCTGCTCACCGTCTCACTCCCCCTGTCGGTATCGCAATAGCGATTGACGAACGGCCGCGCCGGGTTTGCCAGTGCGGCCGTTCGGAGCTTCAGCCTTACCCCGGGCCCGCGAGCAAGGCCGCGAACCCGGAACCGGTACACTAGGTCACGGCTTGGCGAATTCCAGCGGCGGCGGCGTCAGGTTGATTTTGAACGGCGCGACGCGCAGCCCCTTGGCATCCAGGTCGAAGCTGTTGAGGTCGACCATCCGCAGGACCTGATCCCGGTAGCCCTTGATGTAGTACTTCTTGGCGCGCAGGTCGGCGACCGAGGTCCACTGCGTGTATTCGAGCTCGCCACCCTTCGCGGCCGAGTTGATGAAGCCGATCGGGATGTCGAAATTGTTCATGATGTGCTCGACCAGGCGCACGGTCTGCGGGCCGTCGGGCTGCTGCTTGGCCGAAGCGGCATAGCCGAGGGCGCGGATGAAGCGCGAAGGCGGCGTCGGATCGCCGGGGATGCCGAGCAGGCCCGAGCCCTGGCCGAACGGCTCGAAGGTCTTTCCGCCGATCTTCAACGGATCGGCCGCGACCGGCGACATCTTCACGTAGTTGCGGATGTTGTTGAGGTGCCAGTCGAAGGGCGGGGAATTGGTCAGGACACCGATCGGGTTGTCATAGACCTTCAGCTTCCCGTCGATCGGCTCGATGACGATCGAGGCGCCGCTCGCATCATGGATCGGGAAGTGGAAGGGCAGCGTGAAGTTCACCATCGGCGCCGGCAGATCGACGATCACCGCCTTGTCAAGCGCAGCCTTGACCTCGGCGACCGTCGCGAAGTTCGAGAGTATCCAACTGAGAAACTCCCAGGGCGCGAGGGCCGTGCCCGGATCGGCCTTGTCGACCGGCGTGTAGCCGGCATAGCCGGGAAAATAGAGCGCGCCGCCGGCGAGGCCCTTCTCGTTCATGCCGTCCGAAACGAAGGGCTGGCCGAAGCTCATGACGCCGACGACAGCGTAACGCGAGGTCCATTTGGCGCCGGGCCCATTGTTCGGGCGCGTGCCGACGAATTCATGGTTACGCGGCACGACGACGACGTCGGACTGGGTTTCGAGCGCGTATTCCAGGGTTCGACCGTAGACCGGCGTTCCGTCGGCCGCCATCAGCAGGATATTGGTGCAGGCCTGAGCCGGCATGACGCCAGCCGCCCAGCCTGCCAGGACCACCGCGGTAGCCCGCTTGGCGAGGCCTCGAACCCATAGGCGCATACGATGTTT
>JAEXUU010000196.1 GCA_023452965.1 Pseudomonadota bacterium
TTCAATCAATCGATTGATTTAAACATCGGGCCACCGGCCCGGCGCGCACGGATTCTCGAGCCGCAAGGCGCGACTCGCAAGGCTTTGTCGAACTCGACGCTGTGCCAATGACGGGCGCGAATTGACCGATGCACGCTCGGGAGGTTTGGTGCGCGGCACCAAGGCTCCGAAATCTCCCCGCCTTGTCCACGCCGAATGCGCACCGACCATATGAAGGTCTCCTCCGCGCGCGTGAACGGCGACGTCGAGCAGATGCGCCGCCGCCGCTCAGGGCGACGCCTGCGGCTGCCGGGCCGCACGCAGCACCTCGCGCGGCAGTACGCCGGTCTGACGCTCGACCATGCGGCGCACGACCGGCGGCTCGGGCCCGATATGCAGGCTCCTGACCCGGTCGCCGATGTCGGCGTCGGCCTGGGTGACGCGCTGGGCCTGGCGGAGATATTCGACCCAGGTCGGGCTGTCGTAGCGCTCGATCCAGAGCTCGGCATCGGTCAGGTCGCGCAGCAGCGACCAGTGGCGCGCGCCGTCGCGGCGGCGGATGCGCCGGCGTTCCTCCATCGCCTTCAGGAACTCGACCACATCCTCCTGCCTGATCCGCCATTCGATGGTGACGAAGACCGGGCCGCTGCGCGGCTCGATATCGACCGCGACCTCGGGCTTTCGCCAGCGGCCGAGCGGATCGAGATTGAGCGCCTCGAGCGGGGGCAGCTGATAGCGCAGCCCGACGGCTGCGCCGAAGACGAGCGCGACCGCCGCCGCGCTGAGGCCGCCGGCGGCGCCGGAATGGAGGGTGACCCAGCCCCAGGCCCAACTGCCCGCAGCCATGCCGCCGAAGGCAGCCATCTGGTAGAGCGCGAGCGCGCGCCCCACGACCCAGCGCGGTGCCGAGAGCTGCACCGTCGAGTTGAAGGTCGAGAGCGCCAGCACCCAGCAGGCGCCGCCGACAGCAAGCGCCGGCATGGTGAGCCACATGGTGGGGCTCAGCCCCACAACCAGGGATGCGGCCGCATAGGCCAGGAAGGTCAGGCGCACGAGGGTTTCGGTGCTGAAGCGGCGGCGCAACCGGGCGCTGAGGAAAGCGCCAGCGACCGCGCCGGCGCCGAAGGCTCCGAGCAGGATGCCGAATGTCAGCGGGCCGCCGCGCACCAGATCGCGTGCGACCAGCGGCATCAAAGCGAGACCGACGACACCGCCGAAGCCGAAGAGGAAGGCGCGCAGTAGCACCGCGCGGATGTTCGGCGACATCGCGACATAGCGGAGACCGGCGCTCATCGCGAGCCACAACGTCTCGCGCGGCAGCACGCGCTCGACGCGCGGCGGCTGCCAGCGGGCCAGCACGACGAGCAGGCCGATATAGCTGAAGGCATTGACGACGAAGGCGGCGACCGCGCCGGAGGAGGCGACGATGGCGCCGCCGATCGCCGGGCCGACGCTGCGAGCGATGTTGAAGGCGACGCTGTTCAACGTCACCGCCGCCGGCACCTCGGCTCGCGGCACCATGTCGCCGACCGAGGATTGCCAGGCCGGGTTGTTGAGCGCGTTGCCGCAACCGAGCAGGAAGGTGAAGACGAGCAGCGGCCAGGGCGAGAGCAGCCCATACCAGGCGAAGACCGCCAGCATGGCCGAGACGGCGAGCATGAAGCCCTGTGCCGTCAGCATGATCCTGCGGCGGTCGTAGTTGTCCGCGATCGCGCCGGCGGCCAGCGAGAACATCATCACCGGCAGCGTGGTCGAGGCCTGGACGAGCGCGACCATGTCCGGCGAATCCGAGAGCGAGGTCATCAGCCAGGCGGCGCCGACCATCTGAACGAGGCCGCCGAAGTTCGAGACGAGGCTTGCGATCCAGACCGCACGGAAAATCGGCTGGCGCAACGGCGCGAAAACCGCATAGCGGCCGTAGCGAGGCTTTTCGCCCGCGGCGGCCAGGTCGGCTTCGGCGGTCTCGGCCGTGGTCTGCGTGGCGGGCTCTTGCGGCATGTCACAGTTAGAGCATGCCGGCGGGCGATGGGAAGCTGCGCTTCCTCGCTTTTGCGGGGATCAGGATCTCAGGGCGTGATATGCGGGCGTATGGTTGCACGCCTTACTCTCGTTGAAATCGCCAGCCGTCATCAGGAGATCAAGAAGAGCCGCTTCGCTGCGGTTGCTGGTCCCATCGCCGACGAGGCGGCAGCAAAGAGTTTCATTGCGGCGCGGTCAGATCGGGCGGCCAATCACAATTGCTGGGCATGGCGCTTGGGGCAGCGGTACCGCTTCAGCGACGACGGCGAGCCCAGCGGGACCGCCGGCAAGCCAATCCTGGCCGCAATCGACGGGCAAGGCCTCGATGGCGTCGTTGTCGTCGTGACACGCTGGTTCGGAGGCATTCTTCTGGGAAGCGGCGGCTTGATCCGTGCCTATGGCGGAACGGCGGCCCTGTGCTTGCGCGAGGCTGAAAAGGAGGCGCTTGTCGAGACGGTCTCCGGGACGGTGACATGCGGCTTTAGCGATCTGGCGCTGGTTCAGGCGCGTTTGGGCGCTCTTTCAGGCGTGCAGGCTGCCGTCCAGGCCTTCACGGAGGGCGGCGCCATCCTGTCGGTGTCGGCGCCCAAATCGGAAGCAGGCGGCGTCGAGCGACTGCTATCGGATCTGACCAGCGGACGGTCGGTGATCGGATGGAGCCGATGAGCACGGCAGACCAGCCGCAGGCGGCGAGCGCGCGCGAACTGCGGAAGTTGCCCCTTGCGTGGAAGTGGACATCTCGATCGACGCTGCCAGGAGCGAATGCAGTCGAAAGTCCGGCGCAGCAGCCACTGCGGTTGCCCGTGACAGAGATGCGCCTGCAGCCGATCTAGCGCTTCAAGCCTCCCGGCTCGTTTTCCGCCCTCTGCGGTCAGATCCAGATCTCGTGGTCAGCGGACTTGCCCGCGTCGCCCCCGAGGACGGCCGGGCTTGCCCTCGATGCCCTGGTGCCACGCCCCCGGGGCCTGCCGCGATGGAGAAACAGCTCCGGGTTGACTGCGGCGTTTCAGCGGAGAAGCTGTAGAGGCCGGCATCGCAGAGGACGCGCCTCTGGACGAAGGCGCGCCGGCAGGGTTGCCATGTCCTTTGCCGCATCGCGGGGGGCCGGTTTCGCCGCGCCTTGTCTGCTAGGCGATCGCAGTCGACGCCGCACCGGTGCGGGATCTGATCGAGTCGCATACAGGGAGCATCGCAATGGCAAGAACGATGAAGGCGGCGGTCGTGCGCGAATTCGGGCGACCGCTGTCGATCGAAGAAGTCGCGATACCGGAGGTAGGGCAGGGCCAGATCCTGGTGAAGATCGAGGCGTCGGGCGTCTGCCATACCGACCTCCATGCCGCGGATGGCGACTGGCCGGTCAAACCCAAGCCGCCTTTCATACCCGGTCATGAAGGCGTCGGCACCGTGGTTGCCGTCGGCGCGGGGGTCAGGGCGGTGAAGGAGGGTGACCGCGTCGGCGTTCCCTGGCTGCACACGGCCTGCGGCCATTGCCGGCATTGCCTCGGTGGCTGGGAGACGGTCTGCGACGAGCAGCAGAACACCGGCTACTCGGTCAATGGCGGCTTCGCGGAGTACACCTTGGCCGACCCCAACTATGTCGGCCACCTGCCCGACGCGCTTGGCTGGGAAACCGCCGCTCCGATCCTCTGCGCCGGGGTGACTGTCTACAAGGGCCTCAAGGAGACCGACACCAAGCCCGGGGACACCGTGGTGATCTCAGGCATTGGCGGGCTCGGGCACATCGCCGTGCAATATGCGAAAGCGATGGGGCTCGATGTCATCGCCGTCGATATCTCCGAGGAGAAGCTGGCGCTGGCCCGGGAAATGGGCGCTTCGGCCACGGTGAATGCGATGACAACCGACCCGGTCGCCGAAGTGCAGGCGCTGTGCGGCGGTGCCCAGGGCGTGCTCGTGACCGCCGTCTCTCCGAAAGCGTTCAGCCAGGCGCTCGGCATGCTCTCGAAGCGCGGAACCATGGCTCTGGTCGGCCTGCCGCCGGGAACCTTCGATCTCGACATCTTCGAGACCGTGCTGATGCGGAAGACGATCCGCGGCTCGATCGTCGGCACGCGCCTCGATCTCGCGGAGTGCCTGCAATTCGCCGGCGAGGGGAAGGTGAAGGTTCACTACTCCGTCGAGCGGCTGGAGGACATCAACGGCATCTTCGACAGGATGCGGAAGAACCAGATCGACGGCCGTGTCGTCATGAGGATGTAGCAGGGGCGCACGGGCTTGAGCGGGAGTTCGTCTCGCGCCGCAGCAAGAAACTGTCGCCGCAAGGAAGAGATTACCGGTCTCGCTGCCAGGAGAAGACAGATGGCACACGACTTCAGGAAGGTCTTGATCGGGCTGGTACCGGCCGATGAGAGTGGCGGGGCGACAGCCGCCGTGCGCTTCGGCGTCGGGCTTGCGCGACATTTCGGGGCGGCCCTGACGTTCCAGGCGATCGTCCCGCATGTGACGCTGCCGTACAG
>JAEXUU010000254.1 GCA_023452965.1 Pseudomonadota bacterium
CCACATTGCACGCGCTTAGCCTCGCCATGGCCGGGCTTGCCGATGCCGAAGGCGGCGCGGCGCGCCGCCGGCCGTTGCTCGCGGAGGCCATCGCACAGGCCCGCACAACCACGGCCGAGGAGGTCGCAGCCGTGACGAAGCAGTCCGGCGACCCGTTGCGCCCCGAGCACCTGATGCATGTCCTGCAGGACCGGGCGCCGGCGGAGACCGTTTTCGTCGCCGATGCCAGCTATTCCAGTCTCTGGGTCTCGCAATATCTGCAGGCCCGCGAGCCCGGAAGGCGCTTCCTGTTTCCGCGCGGGCTTGCCGGGATCGGCTGGGGCTACCCGCTGGCGCTCGGCGCGCGCCTCGCCTTGCCTTCCACCCCCGTCGTCGCGGTGGTCGGCGATGGCGGCTTCTCGCATTGCTGGGCAGAGCTGGAATGCGCCGTCCGGCACGGCATCGACGTCAAGCTGATCGTCCTGAACAATGCGGTTCTCGGCTTCCAGCGCCATGCCGAGATGCTGCGCTTCGGCCGGGCGACCGAGATCTGCGCGATCACCCGGATCGACCATGCGATGATCGCCCGCGCCGTCGGCTGCGCCAACGCCACCGTCGCCTCTAAAAGCGAGCTCGCAGCCGGGCTCGATGCGATGTTCGCGGCGAAGGGTCCGTTCCTTCTCGATGTCCATGTCGATCCGGACGCCTATCCGCCGATCGCCGGCTTCGCCAGGCTGCAGGCCTCCTGAATGCCCCGGACCGGACGCACCACGCGGGCAAGCGAAAGCGGCGAGGCGGCGAGCCGCCCGTGCCGCGAGCCTGCCTCGCCCTTCGGACGCTCTCGCGCCGTGCCTTCCGCCCATCTTCTCAATGCGCGGGCGGAAGGCTATGTGCTCGACAGGGGTCCGCTCTGACCTATGGTCCGATGAAGAGACCGAATTCGACTGTTAGAGGCCCGCGCCCTGCACTGGGCAGACGGGGAAGCGGAGACCTTCAGCACATGGCGCAGGATGGCGAGAGCACGGCGCGGGAGCCCGCCCAGGGCACCCAGGTCATCGACCGTGCCATTTTCCTGTTGCGCTCGATCGCCCAAAGCGGCGGGTCGGCGCGCCTCACCGATCTGGCGCGCGCCGCCGATCTTGCGACCCCGACCGCCCGGCGGATCCTGAAGCGGCTCGTCGACCATGGCATGGCCGGTCAGGACCCCGAGACGCAGCGCTATCATCTGGGCATGCTCGCCTATGAGCTCGGGCTTGCAGCGAGCCACCGGGTCGATGTCGCGGCGCGGCTGAAGCCGTTGATGCAACGGCTGGCCGAGCTCTCCGGAGACACCGCCTATCTGGTGATGCGACAGGACTTCGAGGTCGTCTGCATCGACCGCGTCGAGGGCAACTACCCGATCAAGACACTGACCCTGAAGGTCGGCGACCGCTATCCGCTCGGCATCACCGCGGGCAGCCTCGCTTTGCTCGGCGCACTGCCGAAAGCCGAGGCCGACGCCATCGTCGAGGCCAACCGCACAGCCTATGCCGAGCGCGGCCACCTCACCGTCGAGCAGTTGCGCGACGATCTCGAGAAGACGCGCCAGCGCGGCTATGCGCTGCGTCGCGACGCGATCACCGATGGCAGCATCGGCATCGGCCTCGCGGTTCCAAACGGCTCGGCCCCGCCCTATGCCGCGGTCAGCCTCGCCATGGTGCTGGAGCGCATGACCGAGAGCCGGCGCGAGCAGCTGCTAGCGATGATCCGCGGGGAGCTCGCCGCCCTCGCCGGGAGCGATCGAAACTAACCCCGAGGCGAATGGCGAGCCGGCCGGGAGGACGCCGGGTCGACTGCCTCCACCGGCGTCGCACTCTTGCCGAGTTCCCGGTCGGGCGGAGGTCCGGTTGTCGGATCGGGCCTTTCAGCGTGCGCCGACGCCTTCCGGACCTCTGCGGCGAAGAAGCAGCCACAGCGCAACCGGGCATCCCAGCACCGTCGCAAGCAGCCCCGCGGGAAGCGCCCAGGGATAGATGAGGTTGCGTCCCAGCCAGTCGGCGGCGGTCAGCAGCAAGGCGCCCGTGGTCGCAGCGGCGATCATCGTCTGGACGGGCGTACGAAAGCCCGCCAGCACCACAAGCCGCGGGGCAAGCAGGCCGATGAAGCTCAGGGGGCCGACCAGCACGGTCGCGACACCGGTGGCCGCGGCGGCGAGGGTTAGACGCCCGAGACGGCCGCGCCCGGCGGGCAGCCCGAGCCCTGCAGCGGTCTCCGGTCCGAGCGGCAGGATGGCGAGCCAGCGCCGCGCGGCCAGCCCGAGCAGCAGGACGGCGGCGGCGCATCCTGCCGCCACCAGCGCGAGGCTCGGGGTGAGCTGCGCCGTCGATCCCGTCATCCAGCTCAGCAGCGCCATCGCCCGCGCGCCGGCCATGGCGAGCAGCAAGGTCGCCAAACCACCGAACAGGCTGCCGAGCGTCGCACCGGCGAGGAGGACGCGGTCGACGCCGCCACGACCCAAGCGTCCGGACAGGGCGGTGCCGGCCAGGATCGCCAGGGCAGCAAGCGCGCCCGCCATTGCCGCCAGCAGCGCGGTGGCTCCGTCGGCGGATGGCGCGACGACGGCCAGCAGGGTCACGCCGAGCGCCGCCCCCTGGCTGACGCCGAGCAGTTCCGGGCTCGCCATCATGTTGCCCGTCGTGCGCTGGAGCAGAAGCCCCGCCACCGCGACAAGCGCGCCGGCCGAGATCGCACCGAGCACGCGAGGCCAGCGCCAGCCCAGGAACGGGCTGTCTGCCGGCGACAACCATTGCCACCCCTGCTCGCCATGCCCTGTGAACAGAGCGACCGCGGCCATGGCTGCCAGCGCAGCCAACAGGCAGGCCAGAAAGCGCGCCGGCCGTTGCCCTGGGGCCGACGGCTGCCC
>JAEXUU010000293.1 GCA_023452965.1 Pseudomonadota bacterium
CGCAGGCCTTCTGGATGATCTGGCCGACCTGCGGCGAACCGGTGAAGGAGATGAAGCCGACGCCGGGATTGCGGCAGAGCGCCTCGCCGGCCTCATGGCCGCGGCCGGTGACGATGTTGACCGCGCCATCGGGGAAGCCGACCTCCGAGGCGAGTTCGGCGAGCCGCAGCGCGCTCTGGCAGGCATCCTCGGCCGGCTTCAGCACGACCGCATTGCCCATGGCCAGCGAAGCGGTCAGCGAGCGGCCAATCATCTGCGCCGGATAGTTCCAGGGCAGGATATGGCCGGTGACGCCATAGGGCTCGTGGACGACGTTGACGCTGTAGCCGTTGAGGAACGGGATGATGTGGCCGTGCACCTTGTCGGCGGCGCCGCCATAGAACTCGAAATAGCGCGCGGTCGCCTCGATATCCGCCCTGGCCTGCGCCATCGGCTTACCGGTGTCGCGCGCCTCGATCTTCGCCAGCTCCTCGAAATGGTCCTGGACCTTGAGGGCGAGCTTGGAGATCAGCCGGCCGCGCTCGGCGGCGGTGAGCTTGCCCCAGGCGCCCTCATAGGCGGCCTGCGCCGCCTTCACTGCATCGTCGATATCCTGCGCGTTGCCGCAGGCGATGCGGGTGAATTCCTCACCGGGCGCCGGGGCGAGCACGGCCATGGTCTCGCCGGTGCGGCCGGCCACATAGCGGCCGTTGATGAAATGCTGGGTCATGGTGGTCTCCTGTCTTTCCGGCGCCGCAAGACGCCTTTGTCTTCAGCCCACAACCTGAGGAGCGATCGCAGATCGCGTCTCGAAGGATGGTCCAGATGGTTCCGGATCTTCCTGAAGCATCCTTCGAGACGCCGCTGCGCGGCTCCTCAGGATGAGGGCTCACCAGTCAATGCAGCCCGGCCGCCGCGAGCGAGCTTGCAGCGAGGCTCGCCTCGCTGACCGCGCCGCGCTCGATCGCATAGGTCTTCTCGGCGAAGCTGCGTAGCAGACTGGGGTTGGATTCGGTGATCAGCAAGGCGATGTCGGGATGGCTGTCGCGCAAGGTGCGCAAGGCGGCGGCATAGCGGTTCGCGAGAACCGGCGCCAGCCCCTGGAAAGGCTCGTCCAGCAGGATCACGCGACTGCCGACCATCAGGGCCCGCGCCAGCGCCGCCATCTTGCCCTGGCCGCCGGAGAGGCCCGCCGCCGGCCGGTGACGTAGCTCGGCGAGCTCCGGCAGCACGGCATAGATGCCCTCCAGCCGACGTGCGATCTCCGCCGCGGGCAGCTTCATCACCTCGGCCGGGAGGCGAATATTCTCCTCGATGCTGAAGCTCGAGAACAGCCGCCGGTCCTCCGGCGCGTAGCCGATTCCGAGGCGCGGGCGCAGATGCGCCTTGACGCCGTCGAGCGGGCGCCCATCGAAGCTGATCGCGCCCTCCGTCACCTTCATGAAGCCCATGATGGCGCGCAGCAGGCTGGTCTTGCCGGCGCCATTGCGGCCGATCAGCGCCACGGTCGCGCCCTCGGCCAGCGACAGGTTCGCGCGGCGCAGCACCTGCACGCCCTCGATCTCGGCTGACAATCCCTTGATTTCCAGCATGATCAGACCCCCACTCCGATCACGGTCTCGCGCACTTCGGGATGGTTCAGGATCTCCTCGGGAGAGCCTTCGAGCGCGATCCTGCCGCCGGACCAGACGGCGACGCGGCTGGCATAGCGGGCAACCACGTCCATATCGTGCTCGACGAAGATCGCCGTGGTGGCGCGGGCGTCGAGGGCGCGCGTCAGCGTGTCCATGACCTCGAATTTCTCGGTCGAGGAGACGCCGCTGGTCGGCTCGTCCATGAAGATTAGCTTCGGTTCGAGCGCCAGCGCGACGGCGATGTCGACGAGCTTGCGCATGCCCTCCGGCAATTCGCGCACGATGCGTCCGCCGATCGCCTTCAGCCCGACCATGTCGAGCAGCTCCCACATCTCCTGAGCCTTCGGATGGCGCTCCATCACCAGGAAGGGCGACCAGGAGCCCTCACGGGCGGAGAGCGCGAGGAGCAGGTTGTCGATCACCGTGTTGTCGAGAAAGAGCTGCGGGATCTGGAAGGAGCGGCCGATGCCGAGCCTGGTGATGGCGCGCGGCGAGAGCGCCGTGATGGCCTGCCCCGCGAAGACGACGCGGCCGGATTGCGGCTTGAGATACCCGGTGCAGAGATTGATGAAGGTGGTCTTGCCGGCGCCATTGGGGCCGATGATGGCGATACGCTCATTGGCCGAGACCTTGAGCGAGGCGCCGTTCGCCGCCTGGACGCCACCGAAGCGCAGATTGAGGTCGCTCGCCTCGAGGATGATGCTCATCGCCCGCCCTCCTTGCGGCGCGAGCCGGTGGCGATGCCATAGAGTCCGGCCGGCGCGAAGAAGATGATGACGAGCAGCATGACGCCGAGCACGGCATGCCAGGTCTCGGGCGCGTAGACCGCCGCATAGCCGCGGATGATCTGGAACATCAGCGCCCCGAGGAAGGGCCCGGCGACGCCGCCTATGCCGCCGAGAATGGCGATGAAGACGAACTCGCCGGAGCGCACCCAATAGGCCAGCTCCGGCGTGACATGCCCGGAGACCAGTGCGATCACTGCGCCTCCCAGGCCCGCCAGCAGGCCCGAGAGCAGATAGGCCCCGAACAGCACCCTGCGCGGGGATACGCCTAGATATTCGAGCCGCGTCTCGTTCGACTTGATCGCCTCCAGCGCCTTGCCGCCGGGGGAGACCAGATAACGGGCGACGAAGAGCGCCGCGACGAGGCAGAGCCCGAGCGTGATGTAGAAGATCCAGAGCTCGAACTGCTCGCGGCCAAACTCCATCCCCGCGAGCGTCGGACGCGGCACGCGCTTGCCGTCGGCGCCGCCGGTGATCGGGAAGAGCTTCTCCAGAAGCGAAAAGAACACCATCGAGATGGCGAGGTTGAGCATGCCGAAGAAGATCGCCCGGTAGCGGACGATGAAGAGGCCGACGATGGCTGCGAGCAGGCCCGATGCCGCGGTCGCGACCGGGATCAGCAGCAGCGCCTCATGACCGAGCTTCGCGGCAGCCATGAAGGCGACGGCATAGGCGCTGAACGAGAAGAACAGGCCATGGCCGAAGGAGACCTGGCCGGCGCGCAGCAGCACCATGATGCCGAGCGCCGCCAGCCCCTCGCAGAGCGCGACGGTCAGGATCACCGTCGACCAGGGCGAGAACAGCGGGAAGACGGCGAGCGCGATGAGCAGCGCGAGGCCGAGGACGAGCTGGCGCGCCATCACACCTTCCTCGTCTGCACGGTCGAGAACAGGCCCTGCGGACGCACCAGCAGCACCAGCATCATGATGAGATAGGGGATCAGCACGTCGAACTCCGGCGCGAAATAGACCGCGACGGAGCGCCCGAGGCCGATCAGCAGGGCCGCGACCGCCGCGCCCTCGATGCGCCCG
>JAEXUU010000453.1 GCA_023452965.1 Pseudomonadota bacterium
TCGCGACCAACGGCACCTACGAGCACGACCGGGGCACCGGCCCGGCGCGCCGCCAGCGCCTGGTTGGCGCCCTTGCCGCCGGGATGAAGGGCATAGCCGGGGCCGAGCACAGTCTCGCCGGCACCGGGCAGGCGTTCGACCGGTGTCACCAGATCGAGGTTGAGCGATCCGAAGACGACGATCACGCCGGCAGATCCGCAGCGAGGCGCGCGACGCCGGCAATGAAGGCGGCCTCCGGCGTGACGAGCTGATGATCGAGACCGGCGGCCGCGAGCGCGCGGCCATAGCTCTGGGCGAGCACGCCGTCGGCGACGAGATGCAGGTTCTGGAGCCCGCCGAACATGGCGCGCGCTGCCGCGATCTCCTGCGCGACCAGCAGCGAGGAGAGATAGGGGCCGACCGCGCCTCCGCTCATCCGCCCGGCCAGCACTTCGGAGCGGGCGGCGAAGGCGGCATTGAGCAGTCCGCCCGGCCGCGCGGCAGCGGCAATACCGCGACGCGCGCCTTCGGCGGCATCCTCACCGGCCGGCTCTTCCGCCAGACGCGACAGGATCGAATGCTCGCGCAGGAGGCCGTAGACCTCGCCGGTCATGAAGCTGGCGAAGCGGGTGATGCGGCCGCCCTCGACCATGGCCCATTTCGAATGCGTCCCCGGCAGGCAGGCGATGCCGTCGCTGAGGCCGAGCCCGACAACCAGCGTCTCCTCGCCGCGCATCACGTCGAAGGCGTCCTCGTCGCAGGAGAGGCCGGGCAGAACGGTCGCGGCGGTGCCGTCGTCGAGCGTGACGCGCAGGCCGGCGGCGGCGATCTCGGCCGGGCTCGCCGGGCAGGCGACATAGGGCGCCTCGATCCAGCCATTGCGGCTGCCGACCATGCCTGCGAGCAGGATTGCGGCCTCCGGATTGGCCCGGCGCAGGTCGCCGGCGATCGCCTCGAAAGCGGCGGGAAAGCCGCCGGCCGGAACCGACTGGATGCCGCGATCTGCGGTGCGCTTGTCGAGCACCGTGCCGTCCTCGCCGATCAGGAAGGCGCGGGCGCGGGTCGTGCCCCAGTCGAGCGCGATCAGGGGATTGGGCATGGCAGGCTCCGGCGTGCCCCCCGCCCCCTCAGGAGGTGGGCGGGGGTTAGGGCGAATGACCGGGTCAGCGATGCCTCAAGCGGAGCGTGGGATCAATCGCGATCCGCATGGGCCGAGGCGCGTGCCCGTCATTTCGCTCCCAGCCCTCGTCATGAGAGCAGCGGCGCGCCGATCAGACATCGAAGAAGACCGTCTCGCCCTCGCCCTGCAGCCGGACGTCGAAGCGGTAGACGCCATCGGCGCCGCGCTTCGCTATCAGCGTAGCGCGCCGCTCCTGCGGCACCAGGGCCAGCACCGGATCTCCGGCATTGCCGGGCTCGCCGTCGAAATAAACCCGCGTCGCCAACCGGATCAGCAGGCCGCGCGCGAAGACCGAGATCGTGAGATGCGGAGCCTGCATCGCGCCGTTCGGACCCGGCAGGGCGCCGGGACGCACGGTCTCGATGAAATAGGCGCCTTCGGCATTGGTCTCGGCTCGGCCGAAGCCGGTGAAGCCGGCATTGCCGGCGGCGTTGAAGCGCCCCTCGGCATCGGCCTGCCAGGTCTCGATCATGGCATCCCCAACCGGGACGCCGTCACCGTCATAGACGACGCCCTCGATGCGGATGCGCTCGCCGGCGACGCCCTCTGTCGCGACTTGCTCGGTGGCGAGCTCCTTGCCGCCATAGGCGCGCGGCGTCAGGGCATAGGCGAAGAACGGCCCGATCGTCTGGGACGGTGTGAGTTCGAGCGGAGCCTTCGGATCAGTGCTCATGCGGCTCCTCCGTCGGCGTCATCTCGCGGCCGCGCAGCACGATGTCGAACTGGTAGCCGAGCGCCCATTCAGGCTCGGTTGTGTCAAGGTCGAAGCGCGAGATCAGACGCTCGCGCGCCCTCGCATCGGTGATCGACTGGAAGATCGGATCGAAGGGGAAGAGCGGGTCGCCCGGGAAATACATCTGGGTGATGACGCGCGACAGGAAGCTCGGCCCGAACAACGAGAAATGGATATGGGCCGGGCGCCAGGCATTGTGGTGGTTGCGCCAGGGATAGGCACCGGGCTTGATCGGGACGAAGCGATAGCGCCCTTCGGCATCGGTCAGGGCCCGGCCCGCGCCGGTGAAGTTCGGGTCGAGCGGCGCCGGATGCTGATCCTTGACGTGGACATAGCGGCCGCCGGCATTGGCCTGCCAGATCTCGATCAGCGTGTGCGGCACGGGCCGCCCGTCCTCATCGAGCACGCGGCCAGTGACGATGATGCGCTCGCCGAGTGGCTCGCCGGCGTGCTGGCGGGTGAGATCGGAATCGCCCTCGGCGACCGCGCTGTGGCCGAAGACCGGGCCGCTGGTCTCCGACAGCGTATGCGGCAGCAGGATCAGCGGCTGCGAGGGCGCCCGCTTCAGCGTGCTTTTGTACTCCGGCGAGTTGTTGAGCGGATGGGCTTGCAGCCCGGTGCGGGGAAAGATCAGGCTCATGCCGCCACTCCATGGGCTTGCCGGGTGCGCGCATGCAGGCCGCGCAGCACCTCGAGTTCCTGGTCGCTCGGCGCCGGGGTTTCGGTGAGATCGGCGGCGAAGCGCAAGGGCCAGCCGCAGCCGGCCTGGACCTGCTCGCGGGTCACGCCGGGGTGCAGCGAGATCACGCTGAGCTCGGCGGTCTCCGGATCCGGCGCCATGACGCAGAGATCGGTGATCACCCGGGTCGGCCCCCTGGTCCTGAGGCCGAGCTTCTCGCGGTCGCCCTTGCCGGTGCCGTGGCCGAAGGAGGTGATGAAAGGCAGCGTCTCGACGAAGGCGCGCGAGCCCATCGCCATGGTGATGAAGATCTGCCCGCAATTGCTGGCGATCTCCGGCGCGCCGCCGCCGCCCGGCAGGCGGACCTTGGGGGAGGCGTAATCGCCGACCACGGTGGTGTTGAGATTGGCGAAGCGGTCGATCTGGGCGCCGCCGAGGAAGCCGATGGTGATGCGCCCACCCTGCAGCCAATAGCGGAACATCTCCGGCACCGGCACGGTGGTCAGCGCGGTGTCGCAGAGCTCGCCATCGCCGATCGAGAGCGGCAGCACGCTCGGCCGCGTCGAGAGCGTGCCGGATTCATAGATCAGCGTGATGCCGGGCGCATGGGTCAGCCGGGCGAGATTGCAGGCGGCCGAAGGCGCGCCGATGCCGACGAAGCAGACATCGTCATTGCCCAGGAGCCGCGCCGCGGCGATGGTCATCATCTCCGAAGGGGTGTGACTCATCTCGCTCACTCCGCCGCCTGACGCTGGAGCCGGGCGTATTGCGCGAACGCATCAGGACCCTTTTCCAGAACGTTCGCCTTGATCCATGACAAAAAGCTGTCGCGCTCGCGCGCGATCTTATCCCAGCCGATGTAGAACTCGTTGGCGCGCTTGTAGTAGCCATGCGCATAGGACGGGTAGGCGCCGCCCGGGACATGGGCGATGGCAGTGACCGTCCAGGCCGGCAGGATCACCGCATTGGCATTGCGCGGCCCGAAATCCTCGACGATCTCCTCGACCGTGACGAGCGAGCGCTTGGCCGCCAGCACCGCCTCCTTCTGCACGCCGACAATGCCCTCGAGCAGGACATTGCCCTCGCGGTCGGCCCGCAGCGCGTGGATCACCGCCGCATCGGGCCGCAGCGCCGGCACGGTCGCAAGGACCTCACCGGTATAGGGGCAGGTCACCGAGCGGATGTTCGGGTTGACCTTGGGCAGGTCGACGCCCTTGTAGCCGCGGAAGACCGCGAAGGGCAGGTTGGCGGCGCCGGCCTCATAGGCATTGGCCATGGCGGCGTGGCTGTGCTCCTCGATCTCCAGGCGATGCGGCCAGCCATTCTCGATCGCGTCGCGCAGGCGGTGCAGCGAGCCGACGCCGGGATTGCCGCCCCAGGAGAAGACGAGCTTTTCGGCGCAGCCCATGCCGATCATCTGGTCGTAGATCAGGTCCGGCGTCATCCGGATCAGCGTCAGGCGCTTGCGGCCCTGGCGGATCGCCTCATGGCCGGCGGCATGCGGGATCAGATGGGTGAAGCCCTCCATCGAGACCGAGTCGCCGTCGCGCAGCACCTCCTCGATCCCCTCCTGAAGGGAGACGAATTTCGCCACCTTGACATCTCCTCCAAAGCTGTGCGTTAATCGCACATCGTTTTCATTTTCGAACTTTACGGACAGGCCTTGGCAGGGTCAAGCAGCGCAGCGGGGCGCCCGCCGCCCTCGCCCGACCATATGGCCGCCCTCGAAAAGGGGCTGGCGGTGATCGAGTGCTTCGATGCCGGCCATGACCGATTGACCATCGCCGATGTCGCCCGCGCCACCGATCTCTCCCGCGCCGCCGCCCGGCGCTGTCTGCTGACGCTCACGAGCATCGGCTATGCCGAATTCGACGGAAAGTTCTTCCGCCTGACGCCGCGGGTGCTGCGGCTCGGCTACGCCTGGCTGTCCTCGACAGCGCTGCCGAAGCTCGTCCAGCCCTTCCTGGAGCGGCTTTCGGAAGAGACCCACGAATCCTCCTCGGCCAGCCTGCTCGACGGGCACGAGATCGTCTACATCGCCCGCTCGGCCCAGCGCCGGATCATGTCGGTCGGGCTCTCGGTCGGCTCGCGGCTGCCTGCCTTCTGCACCTCGATGGGCCGCGTGCTGCTGGCCGCGCTCGATCCGGAAGAGGCGCGCGCCCGCATCCTCGCCGGCAGACCGAGCCCGCTCACACCGCACACCGTGACCGAAATCGAGCCGCTGATGGCGAAACTTGCCGAGGTCCGGGTCCAGGGCCATGCGATCGTCGATCAGGAGCTCGAGCTCGGCCTGGTCTCGCTCGCCATGCCGCTGGTCAATGGCCGTGGCCAGGTCGCCGCCGCCTTCAATCTCTCGGTCCAGTTCCAGCGCGTCGCCGGCGACGAGATCGAGACCAACCTGCTGCCGCGCATGCGCGCGATGCAGAAGCTGCTGCAGCCCCTGATCGCCTGAACGGAGTCCTGTCCATGCTCTCGCTCGCAGCCGGCTCCTATGCCGCCCGGGTCTCGCCTGCGCATGGCGGCATCGTCGCCGCGCTGGAATGGCGCGGGCCCGATGGCCGCTCGCACAGGCTGCTGCATGCGCCGGAAGGGCTCGCGCCCTGGACGAACGCACCGAACAAGTTCGGCTGCTGGGCGATGCTGCCCTTCGCCAACCGCGCCTTCGACAGCCGCGTCGACGATGGCGAAATCCGCTTTACCGTGCCGGCTAACGATCCTTCCGGGACGATCCACGGCTTCGGCTGGCAGGCCGCCTGGGAGGTGGAAAGGCAGGATACCGGCCATACCGTCCTGGTCCACCGCCGTAGTGCCGGTCCCGACCCCTATCGCTACCTGGCAAGGCAGGACATCCGCCTCGACGAGGCCGGTATGACCATCGCGCTTTCACTCACCAACGAGTCCGACACAGCCCTACCCTTCGGCATGGGGTTGCACCCCTGGTTTCCCTGCGCGGCCGATACGCGGCTCGGTATGACCGCGACCGGCGCACTGATCTTCGGCGACAAGTTCCGCGCGACCGGCACGCAGGCGCTGGAAGCCGGCGGGCCTTATGCCGGCAAACCAGTTTTCGCGACCGGAACGGAGACGGCCTGGAGCTTCCTCGGCTGGGACGGCACGGCGCGGATCGAGACACCCTCCGCCGGGCTTGCGATCACGATCAGCGCGAGCGAGAGCCTGCGCTGCCCGGTGGTCTGGGCACCCGCCGGCGTCGATTTCCTCTGCGTCGAGCCACAGAGCCACGCCGCGGGCGCGCCGAGCGAAGCCGTGGTCCGCGCTGCCTCGCCGCTCGGGCGGCTTCAGCCCGGCGAGACGCTCGAAGGCTGGATGCGGATCTCGGCCGAGGCGCTCTAACCGGCGATCTCAGCGCCAGCCGGAGCCGCCATAGCCCGAGCCGCCATAATAGGGCTGATAGCCATAGGCGCCCGGCGGCAGGGCCGGCCGCAGCAGGATCTGCTCGCGCGCCTCGCCCCAGCCCGGGGCATTACGCTGCCTGGCGGCGAACTGCGCCTTCTCGGCATTGACCTTTTTGGCCTGGACGATCTGGCTCCTGCTGCTCTTGACCTTCGCCTTGGCGACCTTGCTGCCGCCCGAGGCACTGGCGAAGCGCGAGTAATTATCGGTCGCGGCGCCATTGAGCGCGATGCGGGTCGCGCCGGCCCCATGCTTCTTGACCAGCGCGAAGAGCTTGGCGGCGTTGGCCGGGTGGAGCCGGATACAACCATGCGAGGCCGGCCGGCCGAGCGCGCCGACCGCCGTCGTGCCATGGATGGCATAGCCGCCGCGGAAGAAGACCGAATGGGGCATGGCGCCGCCATATTTGCGCGAATACCAGCTACGCTCGAGCCGCGTCGGCCGATAAACGCCGTTCGGCGAGCGGAAACCCTTGCGGCCGGAGGAGATCGTCCAGTTGTGGACCTCGCCATCGGTGGTCGTAACGGTCATCCTCTGGGCGGCGATGTCGATGCGAACGTTGACCCCGGCCTGCGCGGGGCTGAGGCTGAAAAGCACGGCGAAGACGAAGGCCATAAGGCCGAAGAAGCGGGACATGACGCTACTCCCGAATGACGCTACCTGAGACGGCTCTCTGCTTGCCGCGCCGGGCGGGTCGAACGACCTCATGCGGGCAGCTCCGGCCTTGACGTGAGGGAAGGCCTTGCAGCGGCGCTTGTAAAGCGCAAATCGACGGAATGGTTTCCGCAGGCCGCGTTGCCGAAGCAGGCGGGCGATGCCACAAGGGCAGCCTCGCCTGGAATTCCCCACCATGCTCCCGACGCTGCTTCCGACCGGCCTCTCGCCGGCCATCGCGCTCCTGCTGATCGCGATCAGCTTCCTGACCTCGGCCTTCACCGCGGCCTTCGGCATTGGCGGCGGAGTCGCGATGCTCGGCGCGCTCGCAGGAGCGGTGCCGCCCGGCGTGGTGATCGCGGTGCACGGCCTCGTCCAGTTCGGCTCCAATGTCGGCCGGACGATCGTGCAGCGGGCGCATACGCTCTGGCCGCTGGTCGCGCGCTTCACCGCCGGGTCGGTCATCGGCGTGGTGATCGGTGCCTATGTCGTAATCGCCCTGCCGGAGCGAATCCTGCTCGGCGTGCTCGGCAGCTTCATCCTGGCGATGACCTGGGTACCGAAGCCGCGAATTCCCGGCCTCGCCTCCTCGGGACTGGTGATCGGCGGGGCGCTCGCCAGCATCGTCAGCATGTTCGTCGGCGCCGTCGGCCCGTTCGTGCAGGCGCTGCTGCTACCGCTCGGCCTGGAGAAGCGCCAGCTTGTCGCGACCCATGCCGCCTGCCAGACCTTCCAGCATCTGCTCAAGGTCTTCGCCTTCGGCGCCCTCGGCTTCGCCTTCACCGACTGGGTGCCGCTGATCGCGGCGATGATCGCCTCGGGCTTCGCCGGCACGATCGCCGGCACCAAGCTGCTCGACCGGCTGCCCGAGCGCTGGTTCCTGATCACCGTGAAGGCAGCGCTGACCCTGGTCGGCCTCGACCTCTTGCGCCGCGCCGCCGGATACTGAGCGAAAAAGGCGTCAGGCCCGGCCGAGCCGCAAGCCGGTGGCGGCGTCGAAGACATGGACGCGGTCGGGATCGACGGTGATCCAGAGCCGGCCCGGCTGCGCCGCGACTTCGCCCGTCCCGGCCTGCATGACGAAGCCATGCTCGGCGAGGCGCCCGTGGAAGAGCTGGGTCGCGCCGAGCTCCTCGACGAAATCGACGTCGAAGGGCAGGGAGCCGGCGGCGCCTTCCGAGGCGATCTCGACGTCCTCGGGCCGCAGGCCGACCTCGACCGCCGTGCCGGCCGGCAGATCCTCGCGCAGGTCGCGGGCCTGCAGGATCGCCTCGCCGAGCGCGACGATGCCGGGGCCGTCGACCTTGCCGGGCAGAAGATTCATCGGCGGCGAGCCGATGAAGGTCGCGACGAACCGGCTCGCCGGCTTGCGGTAGACCTCCGAGGGCACGCCGATCTGCTCGACCTGCCCGCCGTTCATCACGACGAGCTTGTCGGAGAGCGTCATCGCCTCGACCTGGTCATGGGTGACGTAGATCGAGGTGACGCCGAGCGCACGCTGCAGCTTCTTGATCTCGACGCGCATCTGGACGCGCAATTTGGCGTCAAGGTTGGAGAGCGGCTCGTCGAACAGGAAGACCTGCGGCTTGCGCACGATGGCGCGGCCCATGGCGACGCGCTGGCGCTGGCCGCCGGAGAGCTGGCGCGGCCGGCGCTGCAGGAAGGGCTCGATCGCGAGGATGCGGGCAGCCTCGGCGACGCGCTTCTCGATCTCGTCCTTGGGCGTGCCGCGATTGCGCAGGCCATAGGCCATGTTGTCGTAGACGCTCATATGCGGATAGAGCGCGTAGTTCTGGAAGACCATGGCGATGTCGCGATCGGCCGGCTCGACCTGGTTGACGACGCGCTCGCCGATCGCGACCTCGCCGGCCGAGATCGTCTCCAACCCGGCGACCATGCGCAGAAGGGTCGACTTGCCGCAGCCGGAGGGGCCGACGAGGACGCAGAAGCCGCCATCGGGGATGTCGAAGGAGACGCCCTTCACGGCCTCGACGCCGCCGGCATAGACCTTCTTGACGTTGCTGAGCGTGACCTGAGCCATTGGCGGCTTACTTCTCGGTATCCACGAGGCCCTTCACGAAGAGCCTCTGCATGGCGATGACGACGAAGACCGGCGGCAGCATGGCCAGCATGGCGGTGGCCATGGCGAGCTGCCATTCGGTCAGGGCGTCGGAGGTGACGATCATCTTGCGGATGCCGATGACGATGGTCTGCATCGAATCCTTGGTGGTGACCAGCAGCGGCCAGAGATACTGGTTCCAGCCATAGATGAACTGGATGACGAAGAGCGCCGCGATGGTGGTCAGCGAGAGCGGCCAGACCGTGTCCTTGAAGAACTTGAACGGGCCGGCGCCGTCGATCTTCGAGGCTTCGAGCAGTTCGGCCGGGATCGTCATGAAGAACTGCCGGAACAGCAGCGTGCCCCTCGCCGAGGCGATCAGCGGGATGGCGAGGCCCTGATAGGTGTCGAGCATGTTGAGATCGGAGACGATCTTGAAGGTCGGGAAGATGCGGACCTCGACCGGGGGCATCCGCGTGACGAAGCTGATCCAGAGCGC
>JAEXUU010000459.1 GCA_023452965.1 Pseudomonadota bacterium
CGCGGGCGGAGGCGCGCCCGGTCGAGAAGTTCGAGCCGGCGGAGAGTCTCGAGGGCAATTATCTCGCGGCCGTGGTCGCAGGTTCGGGGCGCGATCTCGGCGCCGCCTCGGTCTATCTGCGCGAGGCGATCAAGGACGATCCGCAGAACAGCGAGTTGCTGGAGCGCGGCTTCGTCGCCTTCCTTGCCGACGGCGCGATGGGCGACACGTTCCGCGCCGCAGAGAAGCTCGTGCAGCGCGATGCCTCGAACGGCCTGGCGCAGCTTGCGCTCGGTGTGCGGGCGCTGAAGCAGAAATCCTATGCGACTGCACGCAACCACCTTCAGCGCGGTGGGCGCGGCCGCTCGGCCGACATCACTGCTACGCTGCTGGCGGCCTGGGCCTATTCCGGCTCCGGAGACACCAAGCGCGCGCTCGAAACCCTGGAAAGGCTGCGGGGCGAAGCGAGCTTCGATCGCTTCCGCGACTATCACGCCGGCCTGATTCTCGACATCGCCGGCCGAAAGACCGATTCGACCCGCCGGCTGAAGGCTGCCTACGACGCCGAGAAGACCAACCTGCGTCTGGTCGATCTCTGGGCTCGCCATCAGGCGCGTGCCGGAGACCGCGATGCGGCGCTGGCGACGCTCAACGAGTTCGAGCAGCGCGTCCGTCCCAATCATCCGGTGGTGCGCGACGCGCTCGCCAAGGTTTCCGGGAAGGAGCAGCTGCCCCGCATCGTCGGCAATGCGCAGCAGGGCGCAGCCGAAGTGCTCTATGGCCTCGCCAGCGCCGGGATTCTTCAGGGCGACGAAGCCACTGCCCTGCTTTACCTCAGGCTCGCGGTCTATCTCGACCCGGGGCACGATCTCGCCGTGCTGACGCTGGGCGACATCCTCGAGCGCGCCAAGCAGACCGAGGACGCGGTCGAGGTCTATCGCCGCATGCCCGAGACTTCGGCGTTGCGTCCGGTTGCCGACATCCAGGTCGGGCTCGGCCTCGAGGCGCTCGGCAAGACCGACGAAGCGGTCAAGCAGCTGGAAGCGCTCATCGTGGCCCGCCCGGACGATATCGAGGCGATCTCGGCGCTCGGCAACATTTATCGCTCGCGCAAGCGCTTCGAGGAGGCGGCCGACACCTACAACAAGGCGATCGCCAAGCTCGCCTCGCCCGGGCGCTCGAACTGGGATCTCTTCTATTCGCGCGGCATCGCCTATGAGCGTACGAAGCGGTGGCCGGAGGCCGAGGCGGACCTGCGCAAGGCGCTGGAGCTGATGCCCGAAGCGCTCGGCCGCGAGCGGGCACTGGTCCTCAACTATCTCGGCTATTCTCTGGTCGACCGGAATCTGAAGCTGGACGAGGCGCTCGGCATGCTCAGGCGCGCCGTCGATCTTAGACCCCGCGATGGCTACATCATCGATTCGCTGGGTTGGGCGCACTACCGGCTCGGCCGCTATGACGAGGCCGTAACCGAACTGGAGCGGGCGATGGAGCTGCGTCCGTCCGACCCGGTGATCAACGACCATCTCGGCGATGTCTACTGGCGCACCGGCCGCCAGCTCGAGGCGAAGTTCCAGTGGAACCATGCCCGCGATCTCAGCCCCGAGCCGGAGGATCTGGTCAAGATCCTGCGCAAGATCGAGAAGGGGCTCGACGAGGCTCCGCCCTCGGCGAACGCCGCCGAGCCGAAGAAGGATGGCGGCTGAGCCTTGCAGGCTCGTCTCACCACCCGCGCCCCGGCCAAGATCAATCTCAGCCTGCGCATCCTCGGCCGGCGTGCCGACGGCTATCACGAGCTCGACAGCCTCGTCGCCTTCGCCGGTGTCGGCGATCAGTTGACGCTGCTGCCGGGCGCGGAGAGCGGGATCGCGATCTCCGGCCCCTTCGCCGAGGGGCTCTCGGTTGCAGCCGACAATCTGGTGCTGAAGGCGGAAGTTGCCTTGCGCGATCAGGTGCCGGGGCTGCGTTCCGGCCGGTTCCTGCTCGTCAAGCGCCTGCCCGTCGCATCCGGGATCGGCGGCGGCTCAGCCGATGCCGCTGCCGCGTTGCGCCTGCTCGCGCGGCTGAACGGCCTGCCGTCTGACGCTCCCGCGCTCTATGCCGCCGCCGCGCGCATCGGCGCCGACGTCCCGGTCTGTCTCGCAGCGAAGACGCGCATCATGCAGGGCATCGGCGAGCGGCTCGGGTCGCCGCTGCGCCTGCCGCGCCTCTTCGCGCTGCTGGTCAATCCGGGCGTTGCGGTCGGGACCGCCGCGGTCTTCCGCAATCTCGGCCTGCAGCCGGGGGAGGCGGCGATCGAGCCGGCTCCGGCGACGGACGCGTCCTGGCAGGGCCACGCTTCCGCTCCCTCTGTAATCGAAGCGCTTGCGGCCACGAGAAACGACCTCGAAGCGCCGGCCCGTGGCGCGGCGCCAGTCATCGCGGATGTCCTGGAGCTGCTCGCCGAACTGCCGGGCTGCCGGCTGGCACGCATGTCGGGCTCGGGCGCGACCTGCTTTGCCCTGTTCGACGATTGCCGGGCGAGCACGGTAGCGGCCAGGACGCTCGCGCGTCGGCAGCCGGGCTGGTGGATCAAGCCGACCGTGCTGGGCTGACGATCCGCCCGCGTGGACGGCAGGGGCGCCTTAAGCGCCGCTTGCGCCGAAGCCGGGCAGGAGCCCCTTCAGCATCATCAGCCCCAGTGCGGCGATGGTGATCGCGTCCCGGATGGCGCCGCTCTCGATCATCGCGATGACTTCGGCGGGAGAGAAACGGCGCGTCACCAGGCCTTGCTCCTCATGGTCGAGATCTCGCGGCGCGGCGCTGAGCTGGCGGGCAAGGAAGACGTGGCAACCCTGGTTCGAGTAGCCATAGCATTCGAACAGATAACCGGCCTCGATCATCTCGCCGGCCTCGACGCCCGCTTCCTCGCGCAGCTCGCCGCGGGCGACAGTGACCGGCTCGGCATCCGGCCTGCTCTCCCAGGAGCCTTGCGGCAGTTCCCAGAAGCGGCCCCCCACCGGGTAGCGGTACTGCTCGACGAGATGCAGGTCGCCATTCGCCTCGACGGCGACGATCGCGACGAAATCCGTCTTCTCGACGACGCCGTAGATGCCCTTTGAGCCGTCCTGCCGGAGGACCTCGTCCTCCCGCACCCGCATCCAGCGATTCTCATAGACGACCCGCGAGGACAGCGCGGTGATCTCCGCCGGCTGCTCCTGCGCCTCCCCGGAGGGCTTTCCGGAGGCCTCGTTCAATGGGCGCGCGCCACGCAGAAATCGACCGCGTCGTTGAGCGCCTGCTTCATCGGCGATTGCGGGTAAAGGCCGAGCGCGTCCTTCGCCATCTTGGCGTAGTGCCGGGCCCGTTCGACCGTGTCCTCGATCGCCTTGTGCTTGCGCATCAGCGCCTGCGCCTGGGCGAAGTCGCCCTCGTTGATCTGGCCTTCCTGCAGGGTGCGGCGCCAGAAGGCCCGCTCCTCTTCGTCGCCGCGGCGGAAGGAGAGCACCACCGGCAGCGTGATCTTGCCCTCGCGGAAATCGTCGCCGGTGTTCTTGCCGAGCGCGCCGGAGGAACCACCATAGTCGAGCGCGTCGTCGATCAGCTGGAAGGCGATGCCGAGATTGAGCCCATAGCTGCGGCAGGCGGCGGCGCCGGCCTTGGGCGAACCGGCGATCACCGGCCCGACCTCGCAGGCGGCGGCGAAGAGCTCGGCGGTCTTGCCGCGGATCACGGCGAGGTACTCGTCTTCTGTCGTCTCGGTGTTCTTGGCGGCGGCAAGCTGCATCACCTCGCCCTCGGCGATCACCGCCGCGGCGGTCGAGAGGATATCGAGCGCCCGCAGCGAGCCGACTTCGACCATCATCTTGAAGGCCTGGCCGAGCAGGAAGTCGCCGACCAGCACGCTCGCCTCGTTGCCCCAGAGCATGCGGGCGGCGAGCTTGCCGCGGCGCATGTCGCTCTCGTCGACGACATCGTCATGCAGCAGCGTGGCGGTGTGCATGAATTCGACGGAGGCGGCGAGCTTGACGTGACCCTCGCCCTCGTAGTCGCACAGGGCCGCCGTCGCCAGCGTCAGCATCGGCCGCAGGCGCTTGCCGCCCGAGGAGATCAGATGGTTGGCGACCTCCGGGATCATCGTCACCTGCGAACCCGTCCGCGACAGGATCATCGCATTGACGCGCTCCATGTCGGGGCGGGTCAGACCGACCAGAGCCTCGATCCCGGCCTTGCCGGCTTCCTTGTCCTCGAAGGCTACGACGACGCCCACGCTCAAACTCCGACTTTACCGGCGCGGCTGGCGCGCCCTGTCTTTGCTGCACTGCCCTTTGCCATGACCGTCGCATGCGTGGCCAGCCCCGGCAATCTCTGTCGCGCCGCACAATCTGGTGTGACGATGTCGCAGCGCGGCGATTTTGGGCTTGCGCGGCTTATCCGCCACGGGCTCCATGGCGCCATGCACGAACTGGTCCGCTCCAATGATCTCGTCCTGCTCGGCGCCATCGAGGCGCTGCTCGCCTCTGCCAATCTCGATTGCGTGATAGCCGACCAGCATATCAGCGCGCTGGAAGGCATGATCGGCGCCTTCCCGCGCCGGTTGCTGGTGCGCGAGGCCGACCGGAAGCGCGCCCGGGCCTTGCTGGTCGAGGCCGGCTTCGGCGGCGAATTGCGGCCCGAGTGATCCGCCATGACCGATGAGATCCTGCCGGGCCTCGGCGCTATCGGCGAGGACCGCCTGCTCGACGGCCGGCTACGCCTGCTGCAACCGCGAAAGGGGCACCGCGCCGGTTCGGATGCGATCCTGCTCGCCGCCGCCCTGCCGGCTCTGGCGGAAGGACCGCTGGCCGATTTCGGCGCCGGCGTCGGCACCGCCGGCCTGGCCGCCGCCCTGCGGCAGGAGGCGCTTTCGGTCGTGCTGGTCGAGCGCGATCCGGAACTCGCGGCTCTCGCCGCACGCAACGCTGCCCTCAACGGACTTGATCAGCGCGTCCGCGTCGTCGTCGCTGCGATCGGCGAGCGCGGCGACGGCGCCTTGCAGGCCGGCCTGCCGGACGCTTCGGCAGCCTGGGTCGCGATGAATCCGCCATTTTTCGAGGCCGGTGCGGCCAAGGCCTCGCCGGTGCCGAATCGCCGCGCCGCCCATGTCGGCGACACGCCGCTGGCCCTCTGGCTGAAGGCGGCAAGGCGGGCGTTGCGGCCGCGCGGTGGGGTGACGATCATTCATCGCGCCGAGGCGCTGCCCGAGATCCTGGCGGCGCTGGCGACGGGCTTCGGCGAGGTCTCGATCCGGCCGGTGCAGGCGCTGGCCGAACGACCGGCGATCCGCGTGATCGTCTCCGCCCGGCTCGGCAGCAAAAAGCCGGCAGCGTTGCTGCCGGCTCTGGTTCTCAATGGTCCCGATGGCCGCTTCACTGCTGAGAGCGAAGCTCTCCATCGTGGCGAGGCGGGTCTCGCCTGATCAGCGGCAGACGCGTCTCTCGCGCACCACCCAGCCCCAGCCATCCCAGTAGCGGACCGGGCGATAGAAGCAGCGCGGGCCGTAATAGGGGCGGCCATAGCCATAGCCCGGCGGGCGGCCGTAGCCGTAATACGGACGGTCATAGCCGCCGCCCCAGCGCGGGCCGTCATAATAGCCGTCGCCGAAGGGCTGGGCCGCGACCGGGGTCGAGGCGATCGCGGCGACGCCGAGCGTGGCGGCCGCCGAAAAGCCGAGAAGCAGCTTGCGAGGCATGTGATGGTCCTCCTTCGCGATGTTCACGGCGTTGTTCCGGGGCTCCGGGCGTCACCGTTGCGGCGAATCTGCGCCGGAGCGGCTGAACGGCAGCGGAG
>JAEXUU010000559.1 GCA_023452965.1 Pseudomonadota bacterium
GCGCTCGCCAGCTGGCTTTCGACCGGCAACAGCATCACCCAGCAGTTCATGGCGATCGGCGGCCAGGTCGACTTCGTCAGCCTTGCCGGCGGGCTGCCGGCGGCCGAGCTCTACCCGGTCGAGGCGATGGCGGCCGCGCAGGAGCGGGCCCTGACGCGCTGGGGTTCGGCGATCCTCGAATACGGGCCGATCGAGGGCTTGCCGGCGCTGCGGGCGGCCGTGGCGGAGCGCGTCTCGGCGGCGAGCGGGCGCCGCTTCGGCCCCGAAAACGTGCTGCTCACCACCGGCGCGATGCAGGGGCTCGATCTCGTCGGCAAGCTCCTGGTCGATCCCGGCGAGCTGATCGTCTCGCAGTTCCCGACCTATCTCGGCGCGCTCGACGCCTGGCGGCCGCGCGCGCCGCGCTATGAGAAGCTCGACTGGAGCCAGCAGGCGCCGGGCCAGGACGCGGCGCTGCGGCAGGCCAAGTTCGTCTATGCCGTGCCGAACTATTCCAACCCGACCGGCGTGCTCGTCTCGCAGGAGGAGCGGGCCGGGCTGCTCGACAAGGTGCTGGCCGCCGGGACCTGGCTGCTCGAGGACGATCCCTATCTGCCGCTGCAGTTCGACGGGCCGGCCGGCCCCGGCATCCTCGCCCATCATGCGCAGCGCCAGCCGAGCGGCGCCTATGATGGGCCGGTGATCTATCTCGGCACGCTGTCGAAGAGCCTGGCTCCGGGCCTGCGCGTCGGCTGGATCGTCGCCGAGGCGTCGCTGATCGCGGCGCTCGCGCTGGTCAAGCAGTCGACCGACATCGCCTCCAGCCTGCTGACGCAGGCGCTGGCGCTGGAGATGATCGAGAGCGATTTCGAGGCGCAGCACGTGCCGAAGATCGTCGCGACCTATCGCGAGCGGCGCGACGCGCTCTGCGCCGCTGCCAGCGAGCATCTCTCCGACTGGTTCGAATGGGAGGTGCCGCCCGGCGGCATGTTCGTCTGGATGCGGGCGAAGACGCCCGAGATCGACACCGACGCGCTCTACGCCCATGCCCTCCAGGAGAAGGTCGCCTTCGTGCCGTCGAGCGTCTTCGATCCCGACGGCGCCCTGAAGAGCGCAATGCGGGTGAATTTCACCCGCTCGGCCCCGGAGGTGCTGACCGAGGGCGTGCGCCGGCTGGCGCGGGCGACCCGGCGCCAGCTCGAAGCGAGGCCGGGCCGGGCGGCCTGATCCGCCTCGCCCTGGCTCAGGCCGGCTTCGCCACCAGCGCGCCGGCCTTGACGCCGCGCATGGTGATGCAGAAGGCGGCGGCGAAGAGGCAGAGCGCGCCGGCGATGAAGAAGGCCGGCAGGTAGCTGTCATAGACGGTGCGGCTGAAGCCGGCGCCATAGGCGGCGAAGGCGGCGCCGAGCTGGTGGCCGGCGAAGATCCAGCCGAAGACGAGGTTCGCCTTCTCGCCGAAGCGGTCGGCCGCGAGCTTCACTGTCGGCGGCACGGTCGCGACCCAGTCGAGCCCATAGAAGACCGCGAACAGGGCGAGGCCGTAGAACGAGAAGCCGGTGAAGGGCAGGTAGAGCAGCGAGAGCCCGCGCAGCCCATAGTACCAGAACAGCAGCCAGCGGCTGTCATAGCGGTCCGAGAGCCAGCCCGAGCCGACCGTGCCGAGGAAATCGAAGATGCCGATCACGGCGAGCACGCCCGCAGCCGTCACCGCGGCCATGCCGTAATCGCCGCAGAGCGCGATGAAATGCGTCTGCACCAGCCCGTTGGTGCTGGCGCCGCAGACGAAGAAGGTGCCGAACAGCACCCAGAAGGTGCGCGTCCGTGCAGCTTCTTGCAGTGCGATGAGCGGCGAGACGAGCATCGCTGCAAGGCTTGTCGGCGTGGCCGGCGCGGGCACCAGCGCCGTCTCGCCATAGGGAGCGAGACCGACGGCGACCGGCCGGTCGCGCATCAGGGCGAGCACGGCGAGCGCCGCGACGACGATCAGCCCGAGCACCAGCAGCATGGCCGAGCGCCAGCCGACCTGGTCGGTCGGCCAGGCGAGCAGAGGCAGGAAGACGAGCTGGCCGGTCGCGGTGCTCGCCGTCAGCAGGCCGACGACGAGGCCGCGCCGGTGCGAGAACCAGCGCGTCGCGACCGTGGCGCCGAGCACCATGGCGGTCATGCCGGTGCCGAAGCCGAGCACGACGCCCCAGAGCAGCATCAGCTGCCAGAGCTCGGTCATGGCGAAGGAGCCAAGGATGCTCGCGGCGATCAAGGTGAGCGCGACGGCGACGACCGGGCGAAGGCCGAAGCGGTTCATGAAGGCGGCGGCGAACGGGCCCATCAGGCCGAACAGCGCGAGCCGGATCGCTAGTGCCGAGGAGATTTCGGACGTCGCCCAGCCGAACTCCTTCTGCAGCGGCCCGATCAGCACGCCGGGCGCGCCGACCGCTCCCGCGGTCACCAGCATGGTCAGGAAGGTCACGGCGGCGACGACCCAGCCGTAATGGATGCCACGGCGGGCGAGGGCGCCGGCGAGGCCTGGGGGAACGGGCGGGGCGGCGAGGTCCGGTTGCATGGCGGCTTCCTGTCGCGGGTAGATACCCGCATTTGTGTGAGAAAATCAGAGTGAATCGAGGGCGGAGCGCAGCTGCTTCATGAAATCGGCCCCGAGTCGATCGTCGAGGGCCTTCTGGGCGCCATCCCAGAGCGGGGCGCCATCGTCCAGAACCTGGCGCCCGGCATCGGAGAGCTGCACGGTCGCTTCGCGCTGGTCCTCGCCGCGCCCGAGCGCGACCAGGCCCATCTTCTCGAGCACGCGGACATTGCGGCCGACGGTCGAACGGTCGAGGTCGACGCGGTGGCCGAGCTCGGTCAGCGTCGCCGGCTCGATGCGGGCGATCGAGCGCATCAGGCTGAACTGCGCGATGTTGACCCCGACCGGCGCGATCGCCTCGTCATAGAAGGCGATCATCCGCCGCGAGGCCGAGCGCAAGGTCGTGCAGATGCAGGGCGAGGACATGTGTGCGGGTATATGCCCGCGATGGCTTAGATGCAAGTTATAATGCGTGCCGGGCTGATCCTAGTTGGCGAGGTCCGTCATGCTCGCCCTTGTGGCGAGCATCCACGTCTTGAACGCCCCATTCCCAGCGGAAGACGTGGATGGTCGGGACAAGCCCGACCATGACGCGGGGAGGGCTGTCTCTAGTTCCTCGCGCCCGGGAGCTTGGGCAGCGGCAGGAAGTCGACGCCTTCCTCGTTCAGCATCTTCGCATCCTCGGCCGTCGCCTCGCCATAGATGGCGCGGCCCGCGCTCTCGCCGTGATGGATCTTCAGCGCCTCCTCGGCGAAGCGCGGCCCGACATGCTCGGCATTCTTGGCGACATGCTCGTGCAGGGCGGTCAGCATGGCGCGGAAGGCGACTTCCTTCTCTCCCATCAGCGCGACGGGCGCCGGTGCCGTCACCGCCGGGGCAGCGGCGGCAGGTACCTCGGCCGGTTCAGCCTGCTCTACCGGGCGCGGGCCGCGATCCGTGCGCGCGACCGCAGGGGCCATGACCCCGCGCTCGATCTTGATGCTGTCGCAGAACGGGCAGGCGACGAGGCCGCGTCTGGCCTGCTCGTCGAAACCGGAGGAGCTGGCGAACCAGCTCTCGAAGCCGTGGCCATTGTCGCAGATGAGGGCGTAGCGGATCATGTCTTCTCTGGTTCGGGCGCCGCACTACGCGACGTGCCGAAACGTTTTCGGAGTTCGATCACTTGAAATGGGGCCTGGCGCCTCAGGCGCCAAGCCCGCCGGGTCATTCGGCCGCGTCGCGCTGCGGGCGCTCGGCCTGCCAGGTCTCGACGGCGAAGGAGCGCGTATGCCGCAGGCTGGGGATGCGGGCGCGCGCATTGGCGACCTCGGCAAGGTCGATCTCGGCGAGGATCACGCCCGGCTCGTTGCCGGCCTCGGCGAGGACGCGGCCCCAGGGATCGACGATGATCGAGTGGCCATTGCTCTCGCGGCCATCCTCATGCACGCCGCCCTGCGCGGCCGAGACCATGAAGGCGCCGTTCTCGATCGCCCGCGCGCGCTGCAGCACCTGCCAATGCGCCTCGCCGGTCTGGCGGGTGAAGCAGGCCGGCGCGGTCAGCATGAAGGCGCCGGCTTCCGCTTCCGCCCGGTAGAGATAGGGGAAGCGGACATCGTAGCAGATCGACATGCCGACCAGCCCCCAGGGCGTCTCGACCAGGGCCGCCTCGGCGCCGCCGCTGAAGGTGTTCGACTCGCGCCAGGTCTCGCCATTGGGCAGATCGACGTCGAAGAGATGGATCTTGTCGTAGCGCGCGGCGATGTTGCCCTCGGGGTCGATCATATAGGCGCGGTTGGCGATCTTCTCGCCGGCCTTGACCGAGACCGAGCCGATCTGCAGCCAGATCTTCCGGTCGCGCGCAGTCTCGCGCAGTCCGGCGAGGACGTCATGGGTGTCCTCGGCCTGACAGGTCTCGCGCAGGCGCTTGGTGTCGCGCTCGCAGAGATTGGTGACCTCGGGCGTCTGGACGAATTGCGCGCCCTGGGCGACGGCCTCGCCGATCATCCGCACCGCATCGTCGCGGTTGCGCAGCGGATCGCGGCTCGAACGCATCTGGACGCAGGCGGCGATGAAGCGCGTGCCGGTCATGGCTCTCTCCGTTCAGGCAGCCAGCAAAGTGTCGAGCTTGCCCTGTGCATCGAGGGCGTGAAGATCGTCGGAACCGCCGACATGGCTGTCGCCGATGAAGATCTGCGGCACCGAGGTGCGCCCGCCGGCCTTCGCGGTCATCGCCTGGCGCAGTTCCGGCTTGCCGTCGACGCCGATCTCCTCGAAGGCGACGCCCTTCTTGGTCAGCAGCGCCTTGGCGGCGTGGCAATAGGGGCACCAGCTCGTGGTGTAGATCGTGACTTGCGGCATCGCTCGGGTCCGGGCGCTGTCTTCGGCTTTCGTATATAGGGCCGGCTCAGCTTTCCGTCACGACCCGGGCGAAGGTCAGCACGTCGACGGCAGCCGCCCCGCCGCGCAGCAGGGCGCGGGCGGCGGCATTGGCGGTCGCGCCGGTGGTCAGCACGTCGTCGACGAGCAGGACACGCCGGCCCTCGAGCCGCGGCCGCATCGCCGGCGGCACCTTGAAAGCGCCCTGCAGGTTCTCGCCGCGCTGCGCCCGCGTCAACCCGACCTGCTGCTTCGTCCGTTTGACGCGGGCCAGCGCCCGGTGCTCGCAGGGCAGCCCGGCCTGCCGCGCCACCACCTGCGCCAGCGCGGAAGCCTGGTTGAAGCGGCGCGTCCAGAGGCGAAAGGGGTGCAGCGGCACCGGAACGGCGACGTCGCACTCTGCCGTCAGCTCATGGCCGGCCTGCGCCATCATCCGGCCGAGCATCAAGGCGAGCTCGAGCCGGTCGCCATATTTCAGCCGGTGCACCAGTTCGCGGGCTGTGCCGTCGAAGCGGCAGGCGGCGCGGGCCCGGGCGAAGACCGGCGGATCGGCGATCGCGGCGGGCGAAACCAGCCCGGCGCCGAGATCGACCTCGAAAGGCGTGCCGAGGCGCTCGCAGAAGGGCCGCTCGATGAAGCCGATCCCGGCCCAGCAGCCGGCGCAGAGCCCTTGCGCCTCGCTCGTCGCCGCCCGGCAGGCGATGCAGGCGGGCGGATAGACGAGCGCGACCAGCCCCTTCAGCCCGGCGCCGAGCCAGCGACGGCTGCCGCGCAGCACCTGGCCGGAGGCGATCGCCATCGTCTTCAGCGGCGTCTGCGGAAGGCTCATCCCCACGATGCCTCCGCGGCGAATGGATTTTGGCTTTTTGCCGTGCGAGCCTCCCCGGGCATGTCAATTCGCCGGGCGGACCCTATCTCAGAACCGAAGGCGCGGCCCGGATCGCAAGGCCGGCGCGCCGTCTCCGCTCTCTCCGGCCGACCGGCCGCCTCCCAAGGACCGTCAAGATGAGCCATTCCGGTGCTTCCGCCAGCGCTTCCGTCGCGAAGCTGTTCACGCCCTTCCAGCTCGGCGATCTCACGCTGAAGAACCGCGTCGTGATGGCGCCGCTGACGCGCAACCGCGCCAATAAGCACGATGATGCGCCGAATGCGCTGAATGTCGAGTATTACCGCCAGCGCGCCGGGGCCGGATTGATCATCACCGAGGCGACGCAGATCTCGCAGCAGGGCCAGGGCTATATCTGGACGCCCGGCATCTATCGCGACGCGCATGTCGCCGGCTGGAAGGCGGTGACCGACGCCGTGCACAAGCAGGGCGGAGTGATCTTCGCCCAGCTCTGGCATGTCGGCCGCGTCAGCCACAGCGTGCTGCAGCCCGGCAACCAGGCGCCGGTCGCGCCCTCTGCCCTGCGGGCCAACACCAAGACCTATATCGAGAGCGGCTTCACCGAGGTTTCCGAGCCGCGGGCGCTGCGGCTCGACGAGATTCCCGGCATCGTCGCCGATTTCGTCAGGGCGGCCGAGAACGCCAAGGCGGCCGGCTTCGACGGCATCGAGCTGCACGGCGCCCATGGCTATCTGCTCGACCAGTTCCTGCGCGACGGCTCCAACAAGCGCGACGACGCCTATGGCGGCTCGATCGAAAATCGCGCCCGGCTGACGCTGGAGGTGGTCGATGCCGTTGCCCGGGTCTTCCCGAAGGAGCGCGTCGGCATCAGGATCTCGCCGGTCAGCCCGGCGAACGATGCCCGCGACAAGCATCCGCAGGAGCTGTTCGACTATCTCGTCGGCGAGCTCGACAAGCGCGGCATCGGCTTCATCCATGTCGTCGAGGGGGCGACGCGCGAGGCGCGCGACTATCTGCCCTTCGACTATCAGGCGCTGCGCAAGGCTTTCCGCGGCGCCTATATCGCCAATAACGGCTTCACCCGCGCGCTCGCCATCGAAGCGGTCGAGAAGGGCGAGGCCGATCTCGTCGCCTTCGGCCGGCTCTTCATCGCCAATCCCGATCTGCCGGAGCGTCTGCGCCGTGACGCGCCGCTGAACACGCCGGATACCGCGACCTTCTATGGCGGCGACGCCAGGGGCTATACCGACTATCCGGCGCTCGCCGCGCCGGCGGCTTCACCGGCTGCCTGAGCGTCGGCTCGCTGCCTTCTTTCGACGGCGGCCGTGGAGCCTGCCACCTACCTGCGGACGCGAGTCGTCCTTCGCGGCGAATCGCTGGCGAGGTGGGGTGTCTGCCGGCTCAGGGGCGAGGCTCCATAGGGCGGCGCAGGTGCCCAAGCTCGGCCTGCGCGCCCCGGATGGCTCCGGCCGAGGTCCCGAGTGATGGGGGCTGTGGATAACGGCGCCCGCGCCCCGGCCTGCCGAAGTCGGCTTCTTTTGGCCGAGTGAGCGCATGAAAGCGGGCAAATTCCGGCGTTCGGGTGCGCGCCCGGGCAAGGCAGGGCTCCCGGGCGCGGAGATGCGCGAGGCGGCCGGGGCGTCCCCTCGGGCCGGTGTGAAGCTCGCGGCGCAGGAAAGGCTTGCAGTGCGGGCAAGGCCCGACTATACGGACGGCCTGCCGCGCTGCTCCCTTCGTCTAGCGGTCTAGGACGTCGCCCTCTCACGGCGAAAACAGGGGTTCGAGTCCCCTAGGGAGCGCCACGCTTTTCCCAAGCGTTTGATCTTGCTAAGAACCCTTGCCCAACAAGGAGTTCGGCTGACCCGTCTGCTACGTTTTCGTGCTACGGGAAGGCCCTTAGATGCCGCGCATGTCGCACCTGATCAGACGTACTGGGATTTACTGGTTCAAGGCCGATCTGCCCGATGACCTCGCGGGCAAGCCCTTCCCAGGCACGCTGCCCGAAACCTTGAAGCCACTAGAGAGTCCGAAGCGGTCCGGACACTTCAAGACCGCCGTATGGAAATCCCTGCGCACAACCGAAGGGCGCGAGGCGAAGCGTAAGGCCGGACTGGAGATTGCCCTACACGAGGCCATGTTCGATTCCGCCCGCGAGTTCTTAAGCCAACGCCCGGACCAGGAGTTCTCGCTAGAGAAGGCGCAGGCCATGGCGGTGGAATATCGTCGGATGATCCTAGCGATTGACGAGGTTCAGCGGCAGCAGGGCGGCTTCAATATCGCCGCGCGGCTCAAGATACCTATCGAGGGCGAGCAGCCAGACGTGAACGGGATGTCTGAGCTGGATTTCCGGGCCTATTCGAGATGGGTTGAGCAGCGCGAGACGGAGGCTCGGCAGGCGCTCGCTCGATTCCGCGTTCCCGAGCGGGTGCAGAAGATGGCAGGTATGCTTCTCACCAAGTTCCATATCGATCCATCGACAATGACTGCCAACGAGCGCAGGACCTTCGAGTTCGATCTCATCGGCGTCGAGCGCCGTACAATGGGAGAGGTGAGGGGTCGGCTGGAGGGCGAGGATATCCCGACGCCACCATACGCGCAGGCCGATCCACCAGCCGAGACAAAGCTATGGACGATCTCGAAAGCCTTCAGGGCATGGGCGGGCGGCGGAGGCGCCAAGGGCGCGAAGAAGCCGGCTGAGAACACCGCTGCCGAGGCGGAGACGGCGGTCCGCCGCTTCATCGAGCTGCATGGGGACATGCCGATCCAGGACATTGGCAAGGCGCATGGGCGAGAGTTCAGAGACTCCATGGCGCAGCTACCGAAAGGGCTACCCGCCAAGCTGAGGAAGTTGCCGCTCAGGCAGCTCCTCGCTCGCGACCTCAGCGAGTACGAGCGCCGCTCAGCGACGACGATCAACAAGACGCTGACGCTCTTGGGGGCCGTGCTGGCCCGCGCCGAGCAGGATGGGCATTTCGATGAGGCAGGCTGGCGCAACCCATTCGATGTGGCCTTCCAGACCAACGATACCGAGGAGGAGAACTACGAGCCGTTCAGCGCCAGCGAGTTGAACAAGCTGCTCGGGTCGCCGGTGTATGCTGCCGGTGAGCGGCCTGTTCGGGGGCGAGGCGAGACGGCGAAATGGGCTCCGCTCGTCGCCCTGCTGCAAGGGGCGCGGCGAGGCGAGGTGTTTCAGCTCTTCGTCCGCGACGTGGCACAGGATGCCGACACAGGCATCTGGACGATTCGGTTTGACCGCGATTCTGGCAAGACCATCAAGAACGCCACCTCCATTCGCCGCGTCCCTGTCCATCCCCTCCTGGTGGAACTTGGCTTCCTGTCATTCGTCCGGGAGCGGGCCGAGAAGGTCGGGGTGGACGCGAGCCTCTGGCCGGGCTTCGAGGATCGGGACAAGCTCCGCACTCGGATCAACCGATGGGGCGAGTGGTTTGGAGCCTATCTCGCCAAGCATGTCATCGATGATTCACGGAAGAGCTTCCATTCGTTCCGCGGTACCTTCAAGCGATTTGGGCGCGGTGCCGGCGTCGATGACACGATCCTCGATCACCTTGTCGGCCACTCCAACAAGAGTGTCGGAGCGGGCTACGGTCGCAGGAGAAACGCCGATGGCGGCCGGGACAGCGGTTATCCGCTGCCGAGGCTGGAGCAGGAGATCGGCCGGGTTAGCTTTGAAGGAGTTCTGAGTCTAAAGCGGAATGTCCAGTAATCAATGTGGTGAAATGAAAGAACGCTCACATGCGGTAGTTTCGGACCTCCGCAGGGTCTAATGCATTTGCTGGAACGAGCTTGTAGTGACGCTCCTCAACAACCTTAATCGAATCATCCTGCAAGCCGAGTTCGAATAGAGCGACGCGTTCGTCCGTCATGAATTGGGCTGAGATTGCTCGGCATCTCATCCCAGGAAATCGCTGGTTACACCAAGCGATATCTTGCTTTGTTTGGACGATGGAGATTTGATCAGTGCCGCCCTTAGCTTGGACTGGAATCATATGGTGGCATCCGAAGCGGTCAATGCCGATGTAAAGCTCATCGATCTCGATTTGACCAATGCCACGCACTGTTGTTCGAAGATGATTTTGCAAGCTGTAGGTCGTCAGCCCAAGAAAAATGTCCAACAGTCGGTTGTATCGAACGATTGCGAGCAATGCTTGTTCATCATCGAGTGCGTATGCTCGGATGACTTCGGGGGTTGCATCGGGAATCGCTATGGTAACTTGATCTTGCCGCGGAACGATACGATTGAAAACTACGAGCTTGAACCGGTAAAGAGCACGACCTGCCCCTTCGATGATCCATTCCATCCCAGGGGGCTGAGTCGATAATATAGCTTCGGGTAGCGCTCTTCGATAGCGAAATGAATAAGGGACATCGCCCGGATTAAGATCTAATTCAGGCGCCAGAAGCT
>JAEXUU010000827.1 GCA_023452965.1 Pseudomonadota bacterium
GCCCAGGACCGGCGAGAAACCGGCTGAACTCACCCAACCCTGATCGTTCAGCGTCGAGGGCTTGGTCCCCTCCTTCAGAAGATGCGCACCGGCGCGCATGTCCTTGTCGGCATCGACGGGTTTCAGGCCGACGAGTTGCATGCGATCCGCCGCCGTCAGGCCGTAGCGGGTCGACAGGCGCTTGCCGATGAAGTCGGCCTTCTGCATCGAGAGCATACGGCCGAGCCCGGCATCGTCAGGCGTCACGCGACCGTCGAATTCGGCATGCGTCAGCAGACCCTTTTCGAGCCGCAGGACATTCAAGGCTTCGACGCCATAGGCACAGATTTCATGCGGCCGGCCAGCCTCCATGATCTGGTCGGCCACCGCCTCGCCATAACCTGCCGGCACCGCCAATTCGAAAGCGAGCTCCCCGGAGAAGGAAATGCGGAAGAGCCGCGCCGACACGCCGCTTTTCAGGGCGATCTTGCGGGCGGACAGGAACGGAAACGCGCCGTTGGAAATGTCGCCATCGACGATCTGCTGCAGCACCGCACGCGCCTTTGGACCGGCGATCGCCATCTGCGCCCATTGGTCGGTCGACGAGGTGAAGCGGACTTCGAGTTCCGGCCAAAGCGCCTGGGCGCAATATTCCATATGCGCCATGACGGGACCGGCCATCGCCGTCGTCGTGGTCACGAAGAAATGCTCCTCGTCGAAGCGGCTGACCGTACCGTCGTCGAAGACGAAACCATCCTCGCGCAACATCAGGCCATAACGCGCCTTGCCGACCGGGAGCTTCAAGACCGGGTTGCAATAAAGCCGGTTGAGGAACTCCGCAGCGTCGGGACCGAAGACCTCGATCTTGCCGAGGGTCGAGACGTCGCAGAGGCCCACATTGGCCCGCACGTTCAAGACTTCGCGATCGACGCTGTCGCGCCAGGTCTTTTCGCCGGCGCGCGGGAACCAGGCAGAACGATGCCAGAGCCCCGCCTCGACGAAAGTCGCGCCGTTTTTCATCGCCCAGCCGTGCAGCGGCGACTTGCGCGCCGGTGCCGCATGTTCGTCGCGCGCCGTACCGGCAAGCGCGCCGAAGGAGACCGGCGTGTAGAACGGCCTGAAAGTGGTTGTGCCGACATCGGCCGGGCTGACGCCGCGCATGCCGGCGAGAATGCCGACGGCATTGATGTTGGAAAGCTTGCCCTGATCGGTCGCCATGCCGTTGGTCGTGTAGCGCTTGGCGTGCTCCACATGGCCGAACCCTTCGCGCAGCGCCAGGCCGAGATCCTTCGCATGCACGTCGTTCTGGAAATCGACAAAGGCCTTCGACTTGGCGCCCGGCACGTACCAGAGCGCCGAGAAGGAGGCCGCTTCCTCGCCATCGACGACGGGTGCTGCGACCGAACTGGCGCTGAAGCCGAGGTCGGCGGCAATCGCTGCGGCCTTCTCCGCACCATCGGACAGGCAGCCGGCGAGCGTATAGACGCCGTTGGCCGCACCCACGGGACGCAGGCTGCCGCCGATGTCAGGCGCGACAAAGGCCTTCAATTCCTCCGACCAGACCGGTCTTGCGCCGCGCTGGCAGGCAAGATGCACGACCGGGCTCCAGCCACCGGACATCCCCAGCGCATCGCAGGCGATCAGCTCCTCGAAGCCGGAGCGTTCGACGACGATGCCCTTGAGGCGCTGGCTGCCCTTGGTGTCGACGATCGAGGCAGAGCGGATCACCCTGACACCCTCGGGCGCGTGATCGGCCGCCTCAGCGCGGGCGTCGACGATCGCCGCGATCGCGACGCCCTTGGCCGCAAGCACCCGCGCCGTCCGGTAGCCGGCGCTGCCGCTGGTAAAGATCGCGACTTGCTTGCCGGCGGCGACACCGTAACGCTCGGCATAGGCGGTCATGGCGCCCGCCATCATCACACCCGGGCGATCGTTGCCGCCGAACACCAGCGGCCGTTCCTCGGCACCGGTTGCCATCAGCGCGCGCTTGGCAACGATGCGCCAGACGCGCTCGCTCACAAGCTTCGACGATGGTTCGGCGACGTGTTTCTGCACGCGCTCGACCGCGCCGAAGACGTTATCGTCGTACCAGCCGAAGACCGTGGTGCGCGAAAGCAGCATGACGTTGGGCAGCGATTGCAGTTCGGCGACGATGCGGTCGGCAAAGACCGATGCCGGCGCGCCGTCGATGGTTTCGCTGGCGGAGAGCAACGAACCGCCGAGCCGGAAATCTTCGTCGGCGACGATGACCCGGAGGCCGGCGCGTCCGGCGGTCAACGCCGCCATCAGGCCGGCTGGACCGGCACCGACGACGAGCAGGTCGCAGAACGCCCAGGACTTCTCGTAGCTCTCGGGATCGCGCTCCAGCACCGCCCGACCGAGGCCCGCAGCGCGGCGAATGAAGGGTTCGTAGACCCGTTCCCAGGCCTGCTTCGGCCACTTGAAGGTCTTGTAGTAGAAGCCGGCGCCGAGGAAGGGCGAAAGCACGCCGTTGACGGCCCCGACATCGAAGCCGAGCGACGGCCAGCGGTTCTGGCTTTTGGCAGTCAGCCCACCATAGAGCTCAGCAACGGTCGCCTTGGTATTGGCATCGGTGCGCGCACCAGAGC